>WRNB01000036.1 GCA_009776805.1 Candidatus Bathycorpusculum grumuli
TTTTTAACCTACTGTGCTGGTTGTATTGTGTTTGTTTTGGTATTTATACCTTTTTATGTGGCGTTTGGGTTGTAGGTTAAAATTTTTTCGGGAATTCAGGAAACAAACAACTAAAACAACAAAACATCTCCTTATCAACCCACACAAACACAAACACCACAAAACCCCAAAACTATAAATCAACTTTTACATACAAACAAACTTTTCCCCACACCACCACCTCTATCCACTACCCCAAAAGTAACAAAAAAACCCAACAACATCAACAATAATCTCAACACACAAAACCAAACCAGCCTCATCATACATTTTAATCACAACAAAACCAATACAATGCTTAACACGCGACCCCATAACCCACACGCAAAAAACATTCCCCAACCCATCCTTAAAGCGTTCATCAAGTTTTTTGCCTAAAAAAGTGGCAACATTATCACACTTAACCGCGTGAATAGCAGTACATACCAAAGTGGCATAAAAAGAAACAAAAACCTTCCGACACCTAACACCACATCCAACACCAACCATACTACATAATACCCCAAGATACTTTACACCTCCAAAATGATACAAAATTTGACAACGCTTCTGCGCCCACAAATCAAAAACAACATACAACACGCCAACTGAAAAACCAACAACACCTTGAACTTACTCCCAATCATCAAAAGTAGGCGTGTCCTAATACATGACATCTTTATGTGGTTTGTTTGTTCCAATGTTACCTGTGAACAACACACCAAAAAGAAGACCAAGAAACCAAAACAACACAATAAGCCAAAACCCAAAAAACACACACCACAAAAAAGAACAAGACAAACACACCACAAAAAAAGACAAACACAACACCACCAACGTATATATTTAGCTCAGCGAAAAAACACCTTTAAACAGTTCATCACCCATTAAAAATTAAATTTTTACGCTACTTTTTACTTAACAAATAATAACGTGTACACATGTTTATACTTGCATAACCACCACGAACTAAATACATACAAAATTTCTGAAAAAAAAATCTTAACCACACAATCATCTAGTGTATTATGGACGTACAGTTTTTTCATATTTTTGGTGTTTTAGCACGATTTTTTTTGAATGATTTAAGCAAATACCAGCATTTGTTGACCAATAACATCCAATATTAGTTGATGAACATAAATACGCTTAAATATGTGTCAATGATACTCAATTATCGGCAATACTTATGAAAGTTATCCTTACTGTAAAAGCTGATGAGCTCAAATTAGCACAAATGCTATCAAAATTCGGCGAAAAATACACACACTTAACCTACAAACTCAACCGACAAACCAAAGGCTACTTGTTAGAAGTAGATTTGGACAGCGAAAACCTTGGCGAATTCATGAGACGCATGAATCATCTAAAAGATGTCACCTATAATGTCGAAGAAATACGAGGCGGTGGTTTACTTGACAGCATTAACGTTAGTCTATTACGAACTAATGTTGATGCACTTATTGGGAAAGAAGCATTTGTTACAAAAGACATAGACCCCACAGACGGCGGCGTAGTAAAAATAGGTGGAGAACTTTGGCTTGCAAAACCAGTAGAATGTAATAACATAATAAAAGAAGGCTCAAAAGTAAGAATAATCCGTGTAGAAGGTGTTAGCCTTATAGTAGATGGAGTAGATGATGAAAAATGTCCATGTTAGAAAGTATATTAATAATATTAGCAATTGTAGTTGTAGTAATAGTAGCCTTGGCCATTATGGCTCTTAAACAAGTTAATCAGTACGAAAAAGGGCTTGTTGAACATTTCAATGCTTATGAAAAAACAGTTGAACCAGGTCTACGGGTAATTGTACCATTTGTTGAGAAATTATATCGTGTTAACATGCGCGAGCAAGTTATTGATGTACCGCCTCAGGCAATTATTACCGAAGACAACGTGGTGGTCACCATAGACGCAGTAATTTACTACCAAATCATAGATGCAAAACGTGCTCTATACGAAATTGAAGACTTCGAATTGGCCATAGTTACACTTGCCCAAACAACTCTGCGCAATATTGTAGGAGAAATGAGCTTAGACATTACTTTAACATCAAGAGAAAAAATCAACATTGATCTACGGAACGTCTTAGACCAAGCAACAGACAAATGGGGTACAAAAGTCAACCGTATCGAACTACAAAGAATTGACCCTCCACAAGACATCCAAACCGCTATGCACAAACAAAAAACCGCAGAACAAGAAAGGCGTCAACTCCGATTATTAGCTACAGGCAGAAAAGAAGCAGCAGAACAAGAAAAACAAGCCGCCATACTAAAAGCACAAGGTGAAAAACAATCAGCCATCCTAAGTGCAGAAGGACAAGCACAATCAATAGAACTAATTGCAGAAGCACAAGCAAAAGCCATAAAAATAGTATCAGAATCAGCTAACCAACACTTCAAAGATAACGCTCAACTAAATAAAAAATTAGATATAATACGTGACACATTCTCACAACAAACTAAAATCATCGTTCCATCAAATGCTGACGTATTAAATGTGTTAGGCTTAGAAGGAACAAACGTGTTACCAGTAAAAACAAGCCAAAAACAAACTGACGACAATCAATAAAGGATGAAAAGACGGTCATGTCAACAAGTACCTCTTTTTCAACCGTATTATCGATTGCCGTAGCAGTTTTTGTAATCCTATTTGTACTGGCATTAACATCGTCAAAACAAACATCATCAAAACAAACAAACCGATACAACAAATACAAACGTACCACACAACACCAACAATACAACCTTGTCCAACAACATGGATGGCGTATAACCCCTACACAACAACAATATACACCACAATTCAACCCACAAATGGAACTAAACTTACGCTTACCCTACAAAAAATTCAAAGAAATCTACCCAAATACCAACATAACCTATGATGAATACAAAAAAATGCAAATGCAGTCAGCATTCAAACGCTCACAAAGTTCACAACAAAATCACAGAATGGTGCGGTAATACATTAAAACATTTTTTACCCACCAAACTTTAATACCAACAAAATTATGCAACAAATTTTTGAGAGTTTTCACGTATAGATAGATAACATAGTTTTGTTTGTATTTGTGTTAAGATTGTTGGGTTTTGTTTTGTTATAAGCGTATAGTAAACTCGTTTTAGCTCATAAAAAACTAGCCGATCAGCCTGTAATACCAAATAATTTAAAAAAATAAATTAGGGTTGAGGTTTGCATACCTCTTTCTTTTGTGTTTTAGTCTACGAGTTTTTTTCTTGCTTGAGCTATAATATTGATTGTCTGTTCACGCCAAACTTCAAAACCGTCAGGTGTTGAAGGGTATGTAGTATAGTGTGCACGTAATTCTTTCATCATACTAACTGTTAAACGGAGCTGATTTAGAAAACCTATACGTCTTATGCCTTTGAAAACTCGTTTTGCGGTTTCGCTAATATTTAGTTTGAAATCGTCACCCATACCTGCTTTTAGAACATCATCCTCTGTCATGAGTTTTTGATTCATGCCATAGT
Source organism: Candidatus Bathycorpusculum grumuli (assembly GCA_009776805.1). GTDB lineage: Archaea > Thermoproteota > Bathyarchaeia > Bathyarchaeales > Bathycorpusculaceae > Bathycorpusculum > Bathycorpusculum grumuli. Next base: position 3,516 of record WRNB01000036.1, read on the forward strand.
TTAAGTCGTCATCGCTACAGGATAGTAGGAACAGTTTAAAAATGTCTAGTGCACCTTGTTTTTTGCCGTAAGTGTCGATATATGTTTTGTTGTATCCCCATAATGCCTCTTTGGTTGGCTCACCTTTGTTTAGGGCTTGGATTATTTGTTTTCCTGCAAAGTATCCACTTAGCATTGATGGTCCAATACCACCACCGTGGATAGGATTAACTAGAGATGCTGCATCACCTATGATGACAACTCCATTACCAACCATGTTGTCAAGGGGTCTGCGGACGGGATCGAACCATGCGCCGCCAGTTAGAACTGTTGAGTCTTTGAACATTGTTTTTTTGAAAGCTGTGTCGTACAGTTGTTTTTTTGGATTTGGATAACCAGTTTTGCGCATTAGCGCACCTATACCTACGTTTACACGTGCACCGCCTTTGGGAAAGATCCATGTATAACCGCCAGGTGAAGCTTTTTGGTTGAGATAAATCTCACAGTATTTGGTATTTTCTGATTCTTGTTTTAATTGACGAATTTCACGATAACAGGCTTCTACGTCTTCGTTATCGATTTCTTGGTCTATTCCAAATTCGTTTGGAAGCTGTTTGCGCACCATACCAAAATAGCCTGTTGCATCAATAACAACTTTACTACGTAATTCTGAAATTGCACCAGTTTTCATGTTTTTGGCAGTTATGCCGACTACTGCGGATTTTTCGATTATCACTGAGCGGAAATTTGTGTTATCTTGTAATTGTGCACCTTTATCTGTAGCTTTTTTAAGTAGCCACTGCCCGAAAACAGGCCTGTTGAGAATATAACCTTTAAAGTCGTTATCCGCTACTGTGAATACAGTATTTTCGTCTGGAGAGTAGATTTTCATTCCATCAATTTTTGCCTCTAGCTCTCCACCCGTTGGTTTTTCAAGACCTAAGAAGTTTAGGTGGTGTTCACCTAGGGCGTCTCCACAGATTTTTTCGCCTACTTTATCACGACTACATTTTTCTACTAAACATACTTTTAGGCCAGATTCAGCAATTGTTTTTGCTGCAAGGCAACCTGCTGTTCCGGCACCAACAACTATGGCGTCAAATTTTTCCATGTTTATTTTCTCCCGAAGATAATCTGATGTATTTTGTATACTATGTTGTATTAGTAAAGCTTTAAAGCTTTATAAATTATGGAGTGAGCCAAAATACACTAAGTGTAGTCAGTATGAGCATTCCTGTAACTTTAAGTGTTGAATTTCGTAAACTTGTTGAAGAACAGATGGATAGAACTATTCATGGAATTGAAACAACTTTTTTTGCGATAATGGAAAAACAAAAATTTACACCTCAAGAAGTAAAGAATGAAATGGAACATTTGCAGGAAAAATTTAATGTATTGTTTCAAAAGTGGAGTTTGGAAATTCTTTATACACTACTGCTTAAAAAAATCAGCAGATTTGGTGAGTTAAAAAAAGTTTTAGGAGTGAATTCACGTACGTTGTCTGACAAGCTGAAATTACTTCAAGCTCACGGTTATATAGTGCGTAATGTGCAAACAACGCCTCCTCTATGTGTAGATTATACGCTTTCACTTAAAGGTAAAAATGCGGTATTATTGGCTTTACCATTGTTGTATTATTCAACATCTGTGTAGATTAGTTAATTTACATGAAGAAAAGTTGTCAATGTGTCTAAAAAATACGACATATAGTTTATAACATTAAATATTTTTGTAAAATTCTTGTTTTCATAATTATTTTTGTAATTTTATTGTATAAATATTTTTAATTATATAAGACGTTAGTTTTAATTGTTTTGACCCTTTTATGTTAAACACATACATTACTAAATAACACAAAAAACTAAACAAAAACACAAACAACACCAACAAATACAAAGTATAACAAAGATTTACAGTTTTTAATTTTGTCTCATAACTTTGGCAGTTTTCGGACAGTCTGAGGGTTTTGTAGTAGGCTGTAAAAGGCAGTAATTTTACGAGGTATCAGGTTGGTTTGTATGTGGTGAACACAATAATGGCAATTTAATTTACTATGTGCGGGTTTAACACATAAAGTAAATAGCCAGTCTTACTAATGTATAAATCAATGATAAGACACAGTAAAGTTTTTTTAACAGTTACTAAAAATTTGTTTTAAGGCGAAAAATATGGGTATAACAGACGTAATCATAAATTTAGTTGTAAGCATCATCGTTCTCGCACCAGTTCTATGGCTTTCAGGCAGAATACTTGTCGGTAAACAAAAAGCTAAATTCACTGACGCAATATGGATTGTCGTACTTGGATCCGTAATCGGCTCAATATTTAGCTACTTTAACTTAGGCGTAATTGGCACAATAATTATGCTAATAGTTTTTCTGGGATTAGTGAAGCACTTCTTTGACTGCGGTTGGCTAAAAGCATTAGCAATAAGCATCGTTGCAGTAATAATTTTTGCAATAATCGTAACCATACTATCATTAATTGGCATAAGCATTAGTCTCGGCTTAAATTTCGGTTAATAAAAAATAAACACTCCATATTTTTTTTAATTCACCACAATACTTAGTTAATGTTTACTAATCAAACACCTCCAATCATCCACAAACCCCAACACAACTGAACAAAAACCATTCAAGTTTGAAAATATCACATCAGATAATGAGATAAATGATGTGATACATAAGAGAAATTAGTTTTGAGGTAATTAGAACAAATTTGAAGATTGTTATGTGACCATGTCAAAAGTGCAAAGACTGTCTGCACTTTTCCTCATCTGGGACGAGTTCGGCAAATCTTCGCACCTATTTTAAATTTCTTGCCAAGTAGCCTTTTTGCGTTTGAAAATTCTGATTTGATGTCACACTCAAAATTCTCAACAAATTTGTAGCATGTGTTTAGCTGTTTTTGAGGGTTTTAAATAGTCCTATGTATATAATGGGTGCTTCCTTTGTGGAACACTCGTCTGTTGACTGCTGGCCGGCATTAAAGCACAATTAACATCCATGAGAAAACCCCGTTTTTCTTCTCAGCGCAAACTCTACTTGCGGCCAAAAAATCTAAAAACCAAAAACGAGAAAACACCAAAAACAGCTTATCTGCACAAAACACAACGGGAAAACACAACCAAACAACAAACAAACCAATAATCACAACCAATATAACCAAATAATCCTAAAACAAAACAGAAAAAACAAACATAAAACAGAAAAACAAACAACAAACAACAAACAACAAACAACAAACAACAAACAACAAACAACAAACAACAAACAACAAACAACAAACAACAAAAAACGCTCATTTGCATAAGAAAAAGTCGGGAATTACGGTTTATTTTTAGCCCATCATGATTCTGTTCTACCCATCGATAGCCTGACTTTGCATTTATCTATGGGAAGTAAATGTATCTGCTAGTTACTGCGACAAAGCCGCATGCTACCACATCAAGACAAATTTTATGAACCAGAGGCCACATCTCAGAAGAACCTAAAACAGCCACTCGGTTCTCTTTTTTATTTATAAATGCTTCACGAAACCCTTTGGAGAATTGTGGGATGTATGAGTATTTGGACATAATGCAGAGAATACTGATTTTGTTATATTAATGTGTGGCAATGATAATTAGACTTTTGTTCACAATATTTATTTAGCATACAGAGTATTTAACATATGGCCAATGTTTTGTACTCAGGTACAATAGCATCAAATGTATTTAAGGCAGATTTGTGTATATGGCTGGTCATGGAGAGGTAAAAAGAGAAATGCCCGCAAGCATGTTTAATGCAGAAGAATGGTTAGATGTTTTTCCAGCACTAGATAATACGGAAAGGTTTAACATACTAATTTACCTTGCCAATAATGGCTCTAAATCGTTTTCTGAGATAAAAAACGAGTTCAAAATAGAATCCTCCTCCAGTGTGGAGCACCATTTAACTAAGTTAATGGATGCTCAACTAATTGAAAACACTTACAAAATGCCTTTAAAAAATGTTAGAGTACATTGCTACTACCACTTAACTGACCGAGGCAAAACAATTTTAGAGATCTTGTTAAAAACCCCTTAAACTGGCCCATCCATTTTTTTATTGTGATCAAATTCTAGCTTACATTAAAAATATTACAGTATTTACCCGAAACTTTTGATTCCTCTGCAGAAATCCATATGGCACTTTGTGCTTAGAAAGGCGGCGGTGAGTTGTGGCGTGTTCTTAAGTCGGGGGGACTTTGAATTTAAAGTGGAACGATAGAAACATCCCCTTTTTTGGATGTGCTGTAGCTTTTTTCTATGATGCACGGTATGGACAAAAAAGCAGTCATGGGAACAAGTAACATACATTTTGGTTTAGCTTTGTCAAACCCTTGGAGGTTGCCACGTAATGTCTGGTGAGCAGCTTACTTTTAGATGTGTTGACCCTTCTGGGTCTTGTGATGGGTTTAACGCATGACCCAAAAATCGGCTATACAAAAACTGTCTACTGTTTTTGCACAGGACAAATTGGGAGTACAGTTTTTCCGTTGACTTCATTTAGCACCTCAGCTAACCCAAGATATATTGCACTTGCACCACAGATAGTTCCTTCTATACCAGTAAGTACATTAAACCATATAGGATTACCGAGTAATTCTCTTGTTGCCAACATGAAAAATAATATAGCTAAACTCATAAATACAAATTGCAAAGCTCTATTAGTTTTTAGTGTTCCAAAAAACATACCCAATGTGAAAATACCCCATACTATAAAGTATGCAGCCATTGCAGTATGATCTGCAGATACTACTTCTCCAAAGAAAGACATACTAGGCATAACAAGTGATAATACAAGAGACCACCAAAATAGTCCATAAGATGTAAATGCTACTGTACCAAACGTGTTACCTCTACGGTATTCCATGATACCCACAATTATTTGCGCTAAACCACCATAAACTAAACCCATAGCAAGAACCATACTATTTAAAGAAAATAAACCCTCATTATGTAAATTCAAAAGGACAGTAGTTAAACCAAAAGCCAGTAAACCTAGAGGAGCTGCATTTGCTAATTTATAGTTACTCATTTTTTCACTTTAAGATATTAATGGAAAAGATGCTCTACGGGAGAGTTTTTAACTCTTTCTACAACCATTAACATTTTCTTCTTAAATTACTAACACATTCAATTACAACACATCAAAAACTGGCAAAAACAAATATTAAAAAATGAAGGTATGTTTTATGCGCATACATGTGTGTTATGTTTGCGAAACTTTATTTTATAACGTGAAAATAATTGTTAGATAATAGAGGTAGTTTATTTGGCAAGCAGTCTGTTACGCTTACAGATATCCGAGTTAAGCCTTGATTATCCAGGCATATTGGCTTCAGGTGTTTTAGGTTACTCTGCGGAATCGATGTATAGAGTGATAAAAGGTGGTGCTGGAGCAGTTGTTACAAAATCTGTTGGTTTACAGCCTAGAAATGGTTATGCTAATCCAACTGTTGTTCAGACAAATAACGGGATAATTAACGCTATGGGTTTACCAAATCCTGGGATAGACATTTATGTTGAAGAACTTAGGCATACAAAAACCGTGTTTCATCAACCGTTAATTGTAAGTGTTTTTGGTTATTCAGCTGAAGAATATGCGTTGGTAGCAAAAAAAGCTGCAGATGCAGGCGCAGATGCTTTGGAGTTAAATGTTTCTTGCCCACATGTTAAACAAACTGGTTCAGAAATTGGACAAAATCCAAATCTGTTAACTGAAGTTGTTAAAGCAGTGAAAGCGGCAGTTAACGTTCCTGTTTTTGTCAAGCTTTCTCCAAATGTAACAAATATTGTGCTTTTGGCAAATGCAGCTGTAAAAGCTGGGGCAGATGCATTAACCGCAGTTAATACACTTAGAGCAATTGCTATCGATATTGAAACAACAAAACCAGTTTTAAGCAACATAAAAGGCGGTTTATCAGGTTCTGCAATGAAAAATGTTGCTTTACGTTGTGTTTATGATATAAGGGAAAAATTGGATATACCAATAATTGGATGTGGTGGCATTAGTAATTGGCAAGATGCTGTGGAGTTTTTTTTAGCAGGAGCTAACGCAATACAAATTGGTACCGCTATAGCTTTTAACAGTCCAGAAATTTTTCAAAACATAAATCAAGGTATCAAAGATTATTTAATAAAGAAGCAAATTAGGAGTGTAAATGATATTGTCGGATTATCTCACCGTTGCTAACACTTTGCGAACAACTAAAATAACACAAATAACAACTGAAAGTCATTCAGTTAAAACGTATACCTTCATAGATAAGCAATGTACTAATGCTAAACCAGGACAATTTTTAATGCTATGGATACCGGGCATAGATGAAATCCCCTTAAGCATTCTCAACACAACTGAAGATGGCAAAATTAGTGTAGCAGTAAAAGCTGTAGGCAATGCAACACAATATCTGCACACCATGGAAACAGGCGCAACCATTGGTATACGAGGACCATTTGGAAACAATTTTACTCCAAACTATGGAAATGTATTACTAATTGGAGGAGGAACCGGTATTGCGCCTCTACTTTTTTTAGCAAAAACACTAACAAACAAAACTAAAAAATTAACATTCATAGTCGGAGCCAGAACCAAAAACGAATTATTGTTCATTCAAGAATTAAACAAAGTTTGTCAAGAAAATTTAGTTGCCACAACTAACGATGGAACCTACGGCATACAGGGTGTAGCTACTGACCCATTAAATAACTTTTTAAATCAAGAAAAATTTGATGCCATATACACCTGTGGACCAGAAATCATGGTAAAAAAAATCTTTGACATCACTCAAAAATACAACCAACCTATAGAAGCAAGCTTAGAACGCCTAATGCGTTGTAGCATAGGTCTATGTGGCAACTGTATCATAGGAAAATATCGGACCTGTAAAGACGGACCAATATTTAATAATACACAACTAAATGAAATTAAAAACGAGTTGGGAATCTCAAAACTAAACTTTGATGGTAGTAGAACACCAATATAACACCATAAAAACGTACATGTTTAACTCACATATTTTTGAACTTCATCAACTATAACACTTACAGGCTATATGTTTAGCTTTTAGTGAAAAAAGAGTTTTTCTTGCTCATTTTAAGCAAAAATTAAAAATTTTTATGTTATCTCCGTTCAACAAACACGGCAACACACATGTTTATGCATGCATGTTAACGCGAGCTAAACACATACAATAATATTGTCCCAAAACTCACCATACATACAAAATGATATACACTACAAATATTGTTTAACACTGTACTTTTAAATTTTTACGCAACCTAACTGGGTTTCTACAATTACGTTACTTTGATGTCTTATTAGATTTGCTGAATAGACGGATTTATGACACCAGGTATACCAATATTTAATGCTTCAACAATTTGGGTCATACAATCTACGTTTGATAGCTTATTTAATAAGGGATAATTTATTTTTTTAAGAAATGCTGCATCTATAGATACAGGCGAGTTTGCGGCGAAGACTCCTACATCATTTGTTATTGGTGCACCGGGATTTGAAGCACAATCACAGTGTTGTGTTATATCTTTTGCAAAATTAACGTATGATACTTTATTTGGTTTAAATGTTTCAAGTACACCAAAAGCAGCTGAAGCTAGTGCTTTGCAGAGATTTTCCTGATTTACGTAATGTATCGCTTTTGTTGGACATTCATTTTTGCATACAGGACAACGCATACACATATCAGATGTTATATGAGCTTTTTTATTGATAATTTCTGGGAGATTACTTGGACACACTTTTTTACATGTTGCACATCCAGTGCATTTTGTTTGGTCTATTTCTATGTTTATAGTTCGGTGTTGTTGGAGTTTTCCTGCACGTGAAGTACATCCCATAGCCAGGTTTTTTATGGCTCCTCCAAATCCGCTGAGATCATGCCCTTTGCAATGTGAAATAACTACCATGGCATCCGCCTCTGCAATCACACCTGCGATGTGTATTTCATTTAGTATGCCACGAGTTTTTACTATACAACTGTTTTCACTTCTTAGTCCGTCAGCAGCTATAAATGGAGCCATGTTAAACCCGTTCATCAGAGCAGTATGCATATGATCGTAAGCGTTGTGTCGTTGCGCCTGATAAAATGTGTTTGAGTCTGTGAGAAAAGGTTTACCACCAGCGTCTTTGATTTTTTGGATTATACGATGAACAAAAAACGGTTGGACATAATTAGGGTTACCTAATTCTCCAACATGTAATTTAACGGCGACTAAATCGCCTTTTTCAATACAATTAAAAGTCCCAGCTTTCTCATATAGTCGTTCAGTTTCTGAAAGCATGTTTTGGTCTGCATCCCATGGCACAAAATAAACAGTCAACGCAAATACCCCTATAGAATAAGTACTGTTACTTGTTACATATAAAAAAATCGTTTAAGACATGAGCATTTTCTAATTTCACACCAATAGTTCTCCTCGGAAATTATAATAAGGACTATTGACTTGCTTTATGTTCATCACAATCATTAATTGACAAATTTGCATTGATCGATAGAACAAACTATAACAAACACAAACAAACAAGAACAATAACATACCCTTCATACACGACATAACAAAACAAGCTACCTACAACCTTGACCAATAATATACTTTAACCTTATTTTTGTACACAAAAACTAAACAAAACCACCACCAAATAGACAAATCAAATTATAAAAACACAAAAACCACACAACCACACCAATAAAACCATCAAAACAACAACAAAGACCAACATCCAATATTGGCCCAAAATCAGTTGTTACATATCTAAATGGAGATTTTGGACAAAAATGATATTTAACTATTAAAAAAAATAGAAGTTTATATTTTTATTTTTATAACACAAATTTTAGACACTAATATTTATCCAATAAGTCTATCTAATCCACGTAATTTTTTGATAGGTATTAAAATAACTAAACTAAGCAGTAACGCCAATATTGCTATGAGCGGTACACCAATGATAGCGTCAATAGCATAACCATTTAATACTAAACCAAAAAAGCCGTTTATAATCAAATAAAACACTATAATATGGAACAGATAAATGGATAAACTATTTTCACTAATAACCTGTAACACACGATGTTTCCAAGAAAGCTTCACCATTTGAGACACCTCAAAAAAATTACCATAACTATTTAACAACATAAACAAGGATACTGAAGCTAAAAACACTGTTATACTACTGTATTCTTGGAAAAAGAATAAGACATCACCTGCGTTCCATACTAAAAGATAAGTACCAATAACAGATAAAATAATTCCTAAAAATGTGAGCGATACAGAAATTCGGCGTTTAACCTGCACTTTAGAAATATATGCACCCACTACAAAGTAACCAATACTTTGTGGTATAATAAACAAGTTTGCATCTATTTGGTATTGCCAGCCGCTTACAAATTTTATCCACGCTGCCAAGGTTGTACCTACAAACCACAAAATTATAAAATATTTGAAGTGCTTATTAGTAAAATTAGCAACCATAACACGCAACAATGGCAATGCAAGATAAAGACCCATAAACAAATAAAACTCACTAAAAGTAACATATGAACCTGAAAAAATATTCTTTACAATAAATTCCTGCGTAACCACCTGTTTTTCAACACAAACAGCCCAAAGAAAATAAATAAGACCCCAAAACAAAAAAGGCAAACACACACGACTAAATCGCTTTTTAAAAAACGTTTTTAGAGTTTCATCTTTTTTAACTTGCGTAAACGTTAATGCTCCAATTAACATAATAAATAACGGCACACCTATACGCCCAATACACATATAAAGAGTAACTATCCAACCTCTGTAGACAGCTAAACTGTCGTGAATGAGTACGTCATTAGTGACAAAAAATGCGGAATGGAGTAAAATCACCGAAAAAAGCGCGACTACACAAATTAAATTTACCGATACATATACAGAAGTACTTTTTACATTATCCATCAGTTATCGGCCTATTTATGAGACAATGTTTAAAGGATTTATATGTTATGGAAAAATAAAAATTTATACGGAAAAGACAAAAAAAACAACAACCATTAGTAACATATAAATTATCAAAGTAACTTTTCAACAATTTACTTAAAATACGCTTCAATATTTTGCATATAACAAATATTTCATCATTAAACAATCTACACAACTTAATAGACCACCTCGATAATTAGCCCCTGTTTTCACAGTTAATCATACCACAAATTAATACCACACATATGGTCAGATGTGGAAAAATAGCTAAATAGATGGATACAGCACTCTTTGCTACAAAGAGTGATTTAATGAACAAATTAGCAGTTTCAACATCTGTTGAGATTCCTGTTAAAACAAAAGTTTGCAGATGTTCCTTAATGAAAAAAGTGATAAGTATACTGTTTGTCGCTATTGTTTTGTTTGGCGTATTTTTTGTTTATACTGTCCATGATAAATACGAAAAGGGATATACTACTGGGTATCTTGTGGGGGCAGCAGATGGTGCGGGTTCAGGTTATAATATTCGTGATCCAACGTATGCTGAAATGATGGTTTTTATTGAAGCAGATCAAACAGATAAAAAGGTGTACGATGCAGACACGTATAATTGTTATGACTATACAAAGGATTTTTGTGATAATGCTGCTGCACATGGTTATCGTACGGGCTTTGTTTATATTTACTTTAAAGAAAGTGCACATGCACTTGTTTGTTTTAATACTGCAGATAAGGGATTGATATTTATTGAACCTCAGTACGATGCTATAGTAAATGTTGCTGTTGGTATCAATTATTGGGATGTCGTGGAAGGTGTTAAATCACCTTTTGATGATACTATAGTTCGTTTCGGAGTAATTTGGTAATTTAATTTTTCAAAGGTTAATCCGCATCTCAGACTGCGCAACAATCCCAATAAAATCTCCAAAAATAACAAATACATGTGCACAAATATGCCGACACTACACAAAGTGCTTGACCATGACGCTTCTAACGTTTTTGCGCAGTCTGATATGGCTATTTTTTGTGTGTTGAATGTATTTATTGTGTGTATTTAGTTTTTTGTCCAAGTAAACTAACGGTTTTATCTCATTGATCAAATATCGAGGACTTGTTTGTTCCATGTATCAAGTAGATTATGCATTTAATGAGTAAATAAAGGGCAAGGGTACAACATTTTGTTCTAAAACAGCATTATCGAATTGTTAAAGTACTTGACAATACACTTATCACTCCGTTAATTTAGTACTGTACTTGACTTAATAGTTTATGGCTTGACTAAAAAAAAGTGAAAAACATGTATGAAAAAAGAAAACAATTAGCAATACAGTTCCTACACATAAATGAACTTATGTTTCGCTACAAAATCCAGACACACGCAAATGAAGGAATTAACCCCCACATAGGACAAGGACGAGTACTTGCTATCCTAAAAATCCAACCCGAAATAGTCCAAAAAGAACTCGGATACCTACTAGATATAAGTAAACAGGCATTAACAGAGCTTCTCAACAAACTTGAAAAAAACGGTTACATAACTCGCACCCAATCCGAAAAAGACCGACGCACATTTATTATAAAACTAACCGACGCAGGACACGAAGCTATACCAGAAAAAAACAACGAAACAAATGACACCTACATAACAGAATTCTTCGACTGCCTAAACGACGAAGAACAAACAAACCTCATAAACTACATGGAAAAAATAATCGATGAAATCCAGAAAAAAATAGGCAACAATATGGATGACTACGTAGAATTTTTCAGAGAACGCTTCTTTGCAAAACACCGTGACAGACACGACGGTAAATTTGGAGACTTTTTGAGTTTACACCGCTATCACCATAGACATCATCACCATAAATCCAGAGATTTTAGAGGAGATTACAATGACAAAAACGATGAATAATATAATAGAAGTAAAAAATCTAGTTAAACGCTACAAGGGCACAAAAACGCCATCCGTTGACAATATCAGTTTTTCAGTCAAAAAAGGTGAATTCTTCGCCTTTTTAGGCCCTAATGGCGCAGGAAAAACCACCACAATATCAATACTAACCACAACACTTGGAAAAACATCCGGCGAAGTCAAAATCGCAGGCTTTAACATAGATAAACAAGAACAGAAAATCCGCGAAAAAATAGGCATTATTTTTCAAAAACCAAGCCTTGACCTTCAACTTACCGCTGAGGAAAACATACGCTTCCACGCATGCCTTTATGGTATGTGTAGTTACCGACCAACTTTCAAGTTAATGCCCAAAGCTTACCGAGACAAAGTAATAGCACTTGCGGAGGTTATGAGTCTTAGCGTTGATGCACTATTTAAGCCAGTAAAAAAACTGTCAGGTGGTATGCAAAGAAAACTTGAAATTGTACGCAGTTTAATTCACACGCCTGATGTTTTATTTCTTGATGAGCCAACACAAGGATTAGATGCCGTAAGCCGAAGAGGACTGTGGGAATACATTAATGGCATTCGTAATCAATTTGGCACCACGATTTTCCTTACAACACACTACATTGATGAGGCAGAGAATGCTGATACTGTTTGTATTATAAATAACGGAAAAATTGTTGCTTGCTCTTCTCCTGACGAGCTTAAAAAGAGTTTACTTAAACAAGAACTAATTTTAGATGCACAGAACCGTGAAGAATTGCTATCAGAGCTTAAAGCGTTAAATTTACCATTTACTGTTAATGGACAAATAATTGTTCCATATACTGCTGAATCGCCACAGGAAATTATTACACAGTTGAAAACAAAATTAACTGTGCTAAAAATTCATGAACCATTATTAGAGGATGCATACATTACCTTTTTAAACAAAACAAACAAAATGGAGGCATAAACATGTCAGAACAAGTTTTAACACGTAAACAATCACGTATTTTAAGAGAACTAAACACCGTTATAGCCGTTATGGGTCGAGAAATTACAGTACTTCTCAAATCTCCTATGTCAGTGATTCTTATGTTTGTTATGCCTATCTTTATGATGGGCCTTATAGGTGGTAATATAATGGGCATAACTGGTGGTGAGGGTCTTGGAACATTTATGCTTGTTGGAATGCTTGTAACTATGCTATTTATGATGACCTCTATGGGTATGTCTTCTCTTGTGGATGATCATGAAACGGATTTTAACCAAGAAATTTTGGTGTCGCCTGTTTCTCGATATTCACTGGTTATAGGTAAAATATTAGGTGCAACCTTTGGAGCAATAGTTAGTATGGCAGGTACCCTTATAGTTGGATTAGTTATGGGTATAACTCTTCCAATAGATCAGTTATTGTTAATTCTTGCGCTTTCACCACTTATGTGTTTTGCAGGTGGTGCAATGGCAATGATTCTTATAGGGCTAATTAAAAACAGAAAAACAGCAAACAATGCTATAATGCTATTAGTGTTACCGCAAATGTTCCTATCAGGTGCTATAATTCCTATAAACGAATCCAGTACTGCATTACTTGCTCTAAGTCGTATAATGCCTATGACATATTGTATAGACCTTGCTCGAGCAATTACAGACATTGGAACCCCTATGTTCAATCCGTTAATCAACTTTGCTGCCATCGCCATAATAACAATAGTATGCCTAGTTGTAGGAACGTATTTCTTTGCAAGTTCCGAAAAAAACAGATAACCCTTCTTTTTTCCCTTCCAGATGGCGTATTGTTATTTTGGATAGTTATGTTGAGTGACTGGCCAATTTTTATATAATAAGAACAATATGCTAATGAAAAATGAATTGAGTAATATAAATAGTTGATGTGTGTATGTTAGTTAATATGTTTTTGAATTGTTGTGTTTTTAAATTTTTTGTTAAAAAATTTTTAGGCTAACCTAAAAATTTATATGTGCATCCACATCTAATTTAGGTACACCTAAAAATAGGACGGGTAAACATTGCAAAAATCAACTCAAGACTACCTAAAAACCATATACAGCCTATCCAAAAATGGAGAAATAGTAAGTAATGCAGACATTTCTCAAAAACTCGATGTTGCCCCAGCCAGCGTAACAGAAATGCTAAAAAAATTAGCCGATGCAAACTACATAAAATATTCACCCTACCACGGTAGCACACTTACCGAAAAAGGCTTAACAGAAGCCCAAAAAATAACCCGAAAACATCGACTACTTGAAAACTTTCTATCAAATGTGTTACGCATAGGAACTGATAAAGTACACCAAGAAGCCTGCCAAATGGAACACACCCTCTCAGATGAAGCAGAAGAATCTCTATGCCGTCTCCTAAAACACCCAGACACCTGTCCTGACGACGGAAACACCATACCCGCCTGCGACTTACCCTTCTCAAACTGCGAAGAATGCATCCAACTACACCAAAAAGGTCTAGAACAAGTTGGAAAACGCGACAAAACCCTCACCCCCATCAAAGAACTAAAAACAGGTACATTCGGTAAAATCAGTTTCATCCGAGGCGAACATAAAGTGCTTCAACGCCTCTTAGACATGGGACTCACACCTGGAACAAGAATCCAAGTGGTCAAAGTAGCACCAATGGATGGACCAGTTGTAGTTGCTGTCAGGAGCTCCAAATTGGTTTTGGGTCTAGACATCGCATGTAACGTGTTTGTAGAAACGGAACAACCTATAAACTAAACAGGAGAATAACCCACATGACCACGCATGCATCTGCTGATTCAAAAATAAAAACAGATTCATCAGCTACTGAAAAGAATGACACGCAACTAACGTTTGCACTTGCAGGAAACGCAAACGTAGGCAAAAGCGTAATCTTTAATCAGTTAACGGGTTCAAATCAAATAATTGGTAATTGGCCGGGAAAAACTGTTGACCGCGCAGAAGGCACCTTAAGTTTTGAAGGTTATGAGATTAAAGTTATTGACTTGCCAGGCATTTACTCTTTTTCCACATTCTCTATGGAAGAAATCGTTTCACGCGATTATGTTGCCCTAGAAAAGCCTGATGCAGTCATTAATGTAGTTGATGCTTCTGTTTTGGAACGCAACCTATTCTTTACGTTGCAGCTTTTGGAGATGGACGCGCCACTTGTTTTGGTCTTAAATCAGATAGATGTGGCAAAAAACAAAGGCATCATCATTGATAAAGACAAGTTATCGGCATTGTTGGGGGTTCCAGTGGTTTTTACCACAGCTGTCCGTGGAGAAGGTATTTATGAAGCGATTAGGGAAGCTGTAAAAGTTGCAACCAACAAACCTAAACCTAAGCAACTAAAATATCGAAAAGACCTTGAAGAACAAATCGAAAAACTGCAACACCTAATTGAAAAAGAAAAACTCGCTTTAGGGTATCCACCTCGTTGGGTCGCTATTAAACTACTTGAAGGCGACACAGAGATTACCCAACTTGTCACTGAAAAATCAAAAAATATCATAGTTCAATCAAAACTTTTAGTGACAGAATTTGAAAGACATTGCCAGGAAAAATGTTTCTCCATAATTGCCTCTGAACGATATACACTTGCGAACTCTGTAGTAGCTTCTTCGCTTCAACAGGATAAAGTCTGGCACCCCTTCACTGACAAACTGGAATGGTTCACCACCCATCGCGTATTTGGTTATGTAACAGCTTTTGCGGTAATTGGCGGGTTGTTGCTTTGGACCTTTTTTGCAGGCAACACCATCTCAGAGCTAATTTCCCAAGGACTAAACTTAATCCACCCAATTGACCCAGAATTATCCACCTCAGCACCGATTCTAAGCATTATACTTAATGGTTTTTGGGGCGGTATAGATGCAAGTTTAACGTTAATCATACCCTTTGTTATTCCATTCTACCTACTACTTGCACTCATTGAAGACTCGGGGCTGCTAACCCGTGTGGCTTTCATGATGGATAGTGCAATGCATAAAATAGGCTTACATGGAAAAGCCTTAATTCCAATAATTCTTGGGTATGGCTGTAGCGTTCCAGCCATTCATAGTTGTAAAATCATGGAAACTCGCCGCGAACGTCTCCTGGCAGCCTTTGCTATAACCTTTGCGCCCTGTTCCGCCCGAACCATAGTGCTCTTTGGCATGGTTGGTTTATTTGTAGGCATACAATGGGCGTTACTTCTGTATGTTGTTAACATTTGTATAATTTTTGCTATGGGCCGACTTGCCATGAAAGCTGTGCCGGGAAAATCCACTGGGCTAATTATGGAGATGAGTAGTTTCAAACGGCCGTCCATGAAAATTGCGCTAAAGCAAACGTGGACACGCACAAAATCCATAATATACATAGTTTTTCCAATCTACGTTATTGGTAGTGCCCTTATTCAAGTGTTATATGTCTATGACATACTTACCCCCGTAAGTAATGCAATGTATCCTCTTACGGTTCTGTGGCTTGGGTTGCCAGCATTTGCCGGTGTACTGCTGCTCCTAGGTGCTGTTCGTAAAGAACTAATCATTTTAGGTGCAGTAGCAATACTTGGCACGACAAACCTGCTTGCAGGTTTTTCTTCGGTACAGCTGGTGGTTATGGCTTTGGTAGCTATGCTCTATATTCCCTGTATTTCTACAATGGCAACACTTGGCAAAGAATTCGGTTGGAAATCCGCAACTTTAATCTCACTATCAAACATTGGTACAGCATTGCTGTTTGGTGGTTTAGCTTTTCACCTTCTAAACCTTCTCACTTAGAAAACTAACGCATACCAATCGAAAAACCGTAAATGTTTACGTATAAACACAGATGAACTTGTAGAAATAAGCCTTGACCTGTTACCGTTCAAAAATTAACGAAAACAACATACACGTGGAACTAACCGAGCTAATACTGACTATAATTAAAATAATGTTGCCATAAAACTATTTTCAAAGAACCGTAAAGACAACACAAATGTAACCAATTATAATAATAGACCTTAGTCGTTATTAGTTTTTTGACGCTAAAACAAAGCTTTTATTAACACACAAACCCAACACTCACCAATTAA
>WRNB01000037.1 GCA_009776805.1 Candidatus Bathycorpusculum grumuli
CATGTCTTCTATGGCGCATTTAAACGCCAAAAACTAACCGTTGTAAGCATTCCACAGTTAATAGTTGACCTGTTGCAAGAAGGTGGTGTATGTACGGAAGCTGCTGAAAAGCTCATAAACAAGGTGGAACAACATGCTATATCAAACAACTGAGACAAAAACTTCCCAAGACCAAATGCAGACAATCTTTGCTCAACTTAAAACTCAAACTTGTCTTTTGGGTGGTTGGGCAGTTTACTATCTGGTAAATGAGAACTTCCAAAAAGCTACAGGACGAACCTACATTGGTTCAAGAGACATCGACTTGGGTTTTCACATAAACATGGACTGGACTCAAGAGCAGTTGAAGAACTCCGAGTTTGCCACAACAATCCAAGTGGCTGAAAGCATGGGTTTTAATTCAGTGAGTTTTAGGCTTGTCAAGGATTTCGATGCAGATACAGGAAAAGAGTTGATGCCTGAAGAATCAGCTAAACTTCCGTTGTATCAAATATTTCAGTTGTACATAGACCCAATTGTTGACTGCATTCACCCTGAAATAAAAAATTTGCTTGGGTTTGTGCCAATAGATGAGCCACTCTTATCACTGGTTTTCCAAGAAAAAATGTACAGAACCCAAATGTTATTTGGTAAAAATATCTTAATTCCAGAACCACATGTCATGCTGGCTATGAAACTTAACTCTGCCCCCCGAAGAGACAAAGAACACAAACTACTCAAGGACATAGCTGACATCTACGCTCTTCTATGGCACTCTGATACAAAATTATCCAAGCTCAGAGAACAACTCTTTGCCACAACCCCAAAAGAGAACGTAGGAAAAGCCGTTCATGTCTTCTCCCCGGGTGACATCAGCAAGGTCGCTGCAATATTAGGAATCGACTACCAAGAGATATCGCGGGTATTAAAGGAAATACTGTAGACGTTAACAGCATCCTGTTTGGGGTTGTCTCGTTTTTCTTCACCCTTTTAACATGTGCTCATTCCAGTTCTTTGTAAGTTTTGCAAGTTCAGGCCAACAGTTCTTACAAATTGGCAACCTCTCTGATTCTAACTGGATATACAAAACGATATCTGTACATCTACAGTTGGGCTTTAGTAAGTTTTGATGTTGCTCATCCAAAATGTTCACATCCAAAAAACATGTTTTCTGCTTTTTTAAAACAGAAAACACTACCTGTCAAAGCAGAGGTTTAGAATTTGAGCGGCAAAAATCAAAATTTGTCATTTCAAAGTAAAGATAGGTCATGTGTTAGTATAGATGCAGAGATTGATCCGGCCATAGGTAAGAAGCTAAAGGAGGGGATTTACTCTGTGGTTCGTATTCATTCTTTGGTTATGGGTTTTCTGGGGTGTGGTAAAACATGTTTTCTGCTCTCCATGATAAAATGACATATTGATCATAACGAAGGTTTTATGGTTATTGACTTCCACAGTGACTTGTCCATTCTTGTTTTGTCGTATATTTCGTGTGAGAAGTGGGTTCGTGTTGTCTACATTAATTCTTGGTCGGTTTTTGAGGATAAATACGGCTACCAAGTACTCCAAATTAATTTCTTAGAATCTAAAGACTCTATGAATGAGGCGTAGTCGTTCGAATGTTCATGGATACCCTTGAGAAAATTTATGAATGCTGGTGGATCCCGACTTGACATGATTCTTTAAATGTTTTGTGTTTGTTTATGGAGAGGGAGAATGCAAAGCTTCCTATTTGTACAAGATTTTGGTGTGTAATGAATTTTGAGGGATGCTTGCGGTTAAGTGTAGGGATTAGAATGTTTGTACGTTTTGGGAGAAGTCGTATGATAAGATGTCTAAGGATGTTTTTGGTTGTTTTGGCTAAATTGTATTGTATTGTATTGTGTAGGAGAGGATTTTGGGGCTTATGTTTGTGGCTGAGAAGGGTTGTTTTGATTTTTGGGTGGATGGATCAGTGGAAAATAATTATTGTAGACCTTCCTGAGGGTGTGGTTACGTTTGATGTGGCTAATTTTTGGTGGTGTTGGTTGATTAGTTTTTGGTTGTTGTGTTTTATGGTTTTTGTGTGTTGTTTATTTTGTATTGTTTAGTGTTTTGTGTGTAAGTTTTTGTGTGGTATGTAGGGTTTTGTTTGTTTTAGTTTTTTATTTTTGCTGGATCATGGTTAAATGAGTAGTGATGAAATAAATCCAAGAATCAGTCCTATTGCAATTGGGAATGGTAAGCCTGGAAAGATTTCTTTTTTTTCGAGTATTGCGAATGTGATTATTGAACCTATGCAGATGCCTATTGTGGACATGATTGTTGGTATGAAGCTATTTGTGTAATTAAAGTACATAAGACATGATAGCATGCTGTAGAAAAATAAGTCACCAAGTCCCATTTGTATGTCTTTAAAAGAGTAGCTTAATCCGTTGAGTTGTTCTATTCCGGATTTAGCGATTTTTCCTACAGGTCCGCGATAAACTGCAAATATGTCATAGATTGTAATGGCAATCAATATTACTATAGCACTGTATAGTGGAAAAATAAAGCTAAATAATGCTCCAAAAGATCCGCCTAAACATATGACTGCTATGCTTTGGGCTTTGGTGTATTTGAATAGGGCTAAGTCAAATAGTATTGTTATTAGAATGGATGTCCCAACTATTATGGGGATACTGTTGAATATTGTGTTTGTTAGTAATGTTGAAATGTAAATTATTGAAAGCAACATAGCTGCCATGGTCATAACTGAAAGTATGGCTATTTTTATGATTTTTAGTTTTTTTTGTTTTAATAGAAAGTAAAACATTGTTCCACTTATTGCAATTAAAACTACATAAAAAATTGCTGTTCCCAATATGTTTGATGGTGTGCTATCTGGAAATGGTGTGGCTGGAGGTAAAACAGGAGTTGCTGATGTTTGGTGGGGATTAAGAATCCATGCACAGCAAAGACCAAAAAATATACTTACAAGTATTGGTGCTAAGTAAACAAAGCTAAACTTGAATTTTGCTTCTTGAGATGTCATAATTCTACCTGCTTTTTAACAGCTTTTATTATACATTATATCTGTTATAGAATAATGTTTGGTTTCTATAAACTTTTCATATAGAAAAATAAGAAACAAAAATTAAACAACAACTAGCACCAGTAACAATTTGAAATAAAACATGTTTTAAATTCAACTTGAAAAAAATATTTAAATTTTTGTTGACGTTATGCTATACTGTGGAGTTATCATTCCTTTTTTGATAGCACACAATATACTATCTATATTGAAATCTGCCTGAATCTGATTACAAACACTAAAAAGCTCAGATACCTGATGAGCATCACTACCAGCCGTACCAGGTAAACAAAGTTCATTAGCTACTTGTCTAGCTTGCTGGTTTGCCGCCGCGTTTGAACCTCCATTTAATACTTCAATAGCATCAATTTTGAGTTTTTTTACAGTGTCACCCATACCATATAATCGATATGGGTGAGCCACAATAGAAACAGCACCAATTGATTTTGCATAATCACTTATTTCTTGTGGATCCCAAGGTCTTGGCGGTAGTTCTTCTGTACCTAAAATTAACATATCCCCAGATGTTGTGGTAATTTCTACACCAGGTATTATTAGTATATCTGGATAAGCAGCTGCCAATGCCATAGTTGTTTTACAAGCTCTTATCGAGTCATGATCAGTTACGGCAGCAACTTTGATACACCTATGAGCTAAAAGCATGTCTACAAGGGTTTTAGGCTGAATTAGACTATCAGATGAGTAAACGGTATGAATATGAAGATCAGCATACACGGGGATTATTATAGATAACTCCTGCAACTACAACATGGTTAGTTTACCTACTAAAAAACATACAGCCCACATTTAGGCAACTAAAATGGGAAAAAATTAGGTACTTAACTGTTTTAGCAAGATTGTTTTAAGGTCGGCGATTAGTTGTCGGTCATTTGTGCAACCGCTTTCAACAGTTTCAAATGGTATGTTTTTTTCTACACATACATTTTGAACAGCCGATTGGATAATGTTGTTCCATAGTTTATTGCTGTTTAACAGTGTAACGCTACTGTATGGCATTTGTTTTATGTATTGTACTGTTTGGTCTGCGACATATTCTACGGTTTCTTTATCTATGGGTAAAGCGGTTTCGTGTTGAGATAAAGGATAGACTTCATCAAGTTCAAGTGGTACAACTCCAAATGGTGCACAGAAAATAGCAATATGAATTTTGTTTGCAAGCTCAGGTTCAATTGTTTGGAGTAAACGTCTGATTTTTTTCATTTCTGGTGCTTTGTGAAAGGGTTTGTTTCTTGTTTGAGGTAGTAATAGTAGTGTTTTTGTGTTTGGTGGTGGGGTGTATCGGGTTAGGATGCGTTGTTTGTATTGTGTGATTTCTGGTCTTGTGAGTCCTTCATGATTAAAATAGAAAAAGCCGCTGTTTTTGACGCATGGACTAAATGTTGCAAGGAAGTCTTTGTGTTTTTTGACTCTTTTTAGAGCTGAAAGTAATGCTGGATGAGCATGGGAACGCATTTCTGCGAGTTCCCATAGTCTCCCGTCGCGTATTGCTTGTTTAATGCGTTTAAGTTCGGCCATGCAGACCCATAGGTTGTGTTCGGCTATGAAAATTTCACGTTCTTTTGCAGGTTTGCTTATAAGCATTTTTGGAGTTTCTGTGGCACATTTGGGGCAGGTGCAGGGGAAATAGTCCATTTCTGGGAGCCGCCAGGTGCCGTTTTCAGTCATGTATCTTCCTTCGCGAGCGTAAAGTGCATAGGCAGCTGAGTCAAATAGGTCACAGCCTAATGCTACAGCTATGGCAAACATTGAGGGGTGACCTGCGCCAAAGAGGTGTAGTGGGCGTTCGATTGGTATACCTTTTTTTGCTGTTAGAATCATTTCTGCAAGTACATCATAGCGGTAATTTTCCATGACTTCGGTTGGGCTTCCTAAAGCATGTATGTTAAAAGGTAAACTGCCCATTTCTTTGGCACTGGTTGCAACTAGGTCTAAATGTTTTCCACCTTGTACTGGGCCAACCCATAGAATATCGTCGCGGGTTTTTAGGGTAAAAAAGTTTTTTGCTCGTTTATGTGTTTCAGCAACAGTAAGCTTTGCCTGCTCTTTAGTTACATGCCAACCAGTGGGAATGTCAAGTATTGTGGCAATGTCAGTTCCTATATTTTCTTCGTAGGTGATGATTTCTTTTTGGTCATATTCTACGCCACCGTAAACCAAAATTTGATATGCACCTGAGTCAGTCATGGTTACGCCTTTAAATTTAAGAAAATTATGTAAGCCTTCTTCTACGGGTTTGTTTTGGTATCGTTTTTTGAGAATATACGCGTTTGTTATTACGGCTTCAAATCCAAATACATCTTTTAAGCGTTGTGGTAAAACTGGTTGTACTGAAGGGTTAATAACGGGAAACAATAATGGTGTTTCTATTGTGCCACTTTTAGTTTTTAATTTGCCAATTCTACCCAGTAAATCTTTCTCTTTAATTTCGAAACTCAAAGGCTAAACCTATCAACACATTTAACAGGTCTTTTTAAAAAGCTATTGATTAAATCAACAGAGTTTATGATAAAAATCATAACTCTACACCAGATTGACTTTTTATAGTTACATTAGGGTGTTTAAGACTAAACTAGTAGAAACAACAAAAAAAGGGCCACAAATACTAAACATGCTTAGACCGGAAAGGTAAAATAACAAAATATTTGTCCATCAACCAACGCACAGTCAAGCACGTTTAAAACAAATACAAAAAACAGTATTATGCAAATTTTTTATTGTTGTTAAGGCGTTTATATAATTGTGTTACCCTTCTTTTTGAAAAGAAGTAGCCTTCAAAATTACCATCAAAAGCAGCATTCACTATATTATTTGTAGTGTAATGCCTTTCACAAGCAGATAAATAGAACACAATGATAAAAAGCATGTAATGTTTTCCATAAAGAAGCATTAAAAACTAATAAAAATATGAGAAACAGTTTTAAACAATTCATTACAAGTTAAAAACTAAATTTCTACACCCTATTTACTTAACAAACAATAACACACACATGTTTATACGTGCATAACCACCACGAACTAAATACACACCTTTATTTTGTTTGCTATAACATCCAATTGCGCATAGTCCATAGTTTGTAACTCTTTAGTGCTCTTCATTTTTTGCCCATTATACCTTGGAATAACGTGAACATGCAAATGAAATACTTCCTGATTTGCAGCTCGCCCATTTTGTTGAATTACACTTATACCATCAGCATTCAACGCAAGTTTAACAGCATTAGCCACGTTTTTAGCTACTTTATGAACCTTCCCAAGCAACTCACTTGGTATATCCAATATACCCTCATAATGATCTTTAGGAATAACAAGAGTATGCCCCTCATTAGCTGGCCTTATATCCAAAAAAGCCATTACAGAACTATCTTCATAAATCACACTTGACGCAGCCTGTTTTTGCACTATCTTACAAAAAATACAATTATCCTCAAATTTCAAAGCAACTCACCATTTTACAAATACCCTCCACCACTTGTTTATACCTTATGCCACTTAGCACACTATTTGGATGCAAAAAAATTTTTTACAAAATACAACAAGCGACAAAAAATTGTACTACACCCTATTTACCACCATACTAGTGAAACATCAAACCAAAAATTGAAATATCAAACACCTTGTGAAAAATCGCTTAATGACAAAACACACCAACCTTAACCCACCAACACATGAAAAAAATTTTCTCACACTACTATAACAGTTAACATTAAATAATTATGTAAAAACCTGATTTCTTGTCAGAATTGTCATATACATTGCCAAAATTTATTCAACATATTCTATTATCAATTATTAATTATACCGGTAGTTCAACCATCATTTTATGCGATAACACACATTTATCATACGATAACAGTATCACTTATTTTCATCAACTTTGCATATAACAATTGTAATATACACCAAGAATACAAACTGCAAAAAATAATAAAAACCACTTAAAAATGTGAAAAGAAACATCACTTATATAAACAAATCAAAAACCCCTGTATATTACAAAAAAGCACAGAATTCAGGTAAAAACAAAAAAAGAAAAAATTTTAGGGTTTGTAGCATTTGCTATCAAGGGTGCAAAAATTGTTTCCACCACCATGATATACCATATGCACCCGTTTAAGGTCATAACTGTCAGCAAATATTCCATTATCTGCATAAGTTTCTACAATTTTTCCTACAAACAATGTATGATCACCTGTTTGAAACTTATCTTCAACAGTACATTCAATATGTGCAAGACATTCCAATATTGCAGGTGCTTTAACACGTTTACCTGGTATGGGTGTTAAGTTTGCTTTTTTGAATTTATCAAAACTTCTACCGCTAAATGTACCACAAGCTATAACCGCTTGCAACATTTCAATTGATGGAATATTTACAATAAATTCGCCTGACGCTTCAATTAAACTATGAGAATGCCTTTCAGGTGCAAGACTTATAGCAATAAGAGGCGGTTTTTGACTGGTAGGCATCGCCCATGCTACAGTAACAATATTTGGTTTACCAACTTTACCTATACACGATACAAGTACAGTATGCATTGGATGCAAAAGACGATACGCAGACCCATAATTTATAGTAACCTTTGAGGACACAACATTAACTCCTTTAACTATACAAATAAATCATAACCTTTTATTTCTGCCGTTTTACTAAAAATAAACATACATTAAAACTCAAGTTATACCTACCATTCATAAATACCTTTAAACCTAACTCTACAGTTTTTTGGTAATCTATTCTTTTTTAGCATCTTCTATATCCTTTAAATTTAGCTAAAACATGAAAACAACTATAAAACACACCATAATCACACACAAACCTCTACACACATATATTGCCAATATTGGTAGGTTCTTCGCTAAAATATGTGGGTAGAGTCAACAAGTTTCGTTACGACAAATAGTTGTATGGAACATACTGGAGAACATAAACAAGCTTAGAGAAAGACTAATATGCTCACCACAGGAAATAGCGAAAAAACCCAAAAGGTTCCAAACAACCAACACAAACACAACATTAACCATGTTACACAGAAAAACTTGCAAAATAAACTTTTTAGATAACATAAAAATAAAGTAGATGCAATAAAAAGCAACTACATACACATAATTGTTAGCAACAATTAGAAATTAAGCCGTTTTACTATCGAGTTGACATAATTTATCTTTTGCTTCTTTATACCCTTGTTCAGCCGCCTTTGTGTACCATTCTCTAGCTTGCTCAAAATCCTGTTTAACACCCCAACCCTGCTCATAACATTCACCTAAATTATATTGTGCCTCATCAAAACCTTGATTAGCTGATCTAACAAACAACTCTACAGCCCGCTTATAATCCTGCTTAACACCATCACCATCACGATAGCATACACCTAATTTACATTGTGCTAATTCACAACCCTGCTTCACAGCTTTTGTAAGCCACTTTATAGCCTGTTTATAATCCTGCTCAACACCCCAACCTTTAAGATAACATTCCCCCAAATTACATTTCGCATACGGAAAATCTTGCTCAGCAGATTTAACAAACCACTTTATAGCCTGCTCATAATCCTGCTTAACACCATCACCATCACGATAACATTGACCTAAATTACATTGTGCACACGAATCATCTTGTTCAGCCGCTTTTGTAAGCCACTTTATAGCCTGCTCATAATCCAGCTTAACACCCTCATCATCACACATATAATAAAGACCCAAACTACCTTGTGCCCAAGGTTCACCTTGTTCAGCCGCTTTTGTAAGCCACATTATACCTTGTTCAAGATCCTTCTCAACACCCTCACCATCATGATAGAATGAACCTAAATGGTATTGTGCAAAACTATGTCCTTGTTCAGCCGCCTTTGTAAGCCACTTTATACCTTCAGCTACATTTGATTCATCATCTCCTTCTTCATAAAAATAATACAAGCCCAACTCAAATTGTGCATCCTCATCACCTTTTTTTGCTCGTTCAATAAGACCTTCTAACGAATCATCTTGATTATCAAATGAATCATCCATATTACATCGTTCTCCAAATTCACAAATTGTTTGCACCTGTTTAAATATTTTGATTTGTAAAAAAATAGAATCACATTCAACTACTTACCTATAGACCGTTTTTTCCATAACTTTTTGATTATTTTATTTAGTTGTTGGGGTTGGTTGCTTTTTTTGTCGTTTTTTCTTGTTGTGGTGTAGATAGGGTTGGGTTTTGTTTTGTGTTATTGTGTGTATAAAGTTTTTTGTGTGTTGTTTTTTTGTGGTATTGATGTTTTTACTCGTAGGTGTTGAAAAATGTGTTGTGTTTGTGTTTCAAAAAGGTAGTTGGATCTATAATTTCCCTGCTTACTTTTACTACACGTAATGTTCATGTTAATTAAGAGGTTTTCTGAGGCTGCCTTGCATGTTTTTTGTTGTTATGTGTTTTGCCGTTTTTTCTGGGCAATATATGTCTGGTTTGGTTGTGGATGTGTTGTTTTATAGTTTTTTAGGTTAATGTTATCATTAAGGTTTTCTCGTTATTAGTTGTGTTGAGGCGCGTTTTATGACTTTTTCTCTTTTATAGTGTTGGTTTTGGTTTTGGCTTAGCTGAGTTGGGTTTTGGTGTGGTTTTTCTCTTGCAAGTTTGAGGTTGGTGAATCGTTTGTGGTTCTGGCACAATTTTTTATTTCAGATAATTTATAAAGTTAGGATACTGTTAAAGTTTTTAATAATTTTTTGTAAATCACTAAAAAACAATAAATATTATGATCTAATCACAAAACAAAACAGCGACCCTTTTAATACAATTTCCAAAAAAACCTAATGGATTGTTTTATTTATTATGTTAGGGGTCTTTGTGTTGTTTGTGTGTTATTCATCAAGTTTATAAACCATTTTGATACATAACCTGATTTAACCCACAGCAGGATACGCCAACACGTTACCCGTAGCTACATAAATTATTGTATAAAACAACGTATAAAACGCTATCCAAGCAACAAAATACATACCTATACCAGTCATCGCTATTTTCGAAGGATTCTCAACCTGATTTTGATACTTCCTTTTTAACAAATTTAACGTCACCATATAAATTAACAACGTAAGAGAAATTGACAAAAGCAAAACATTTGTACCATCCACACCATTACCTACCAAAAAGTTTGAAAAAAACGCACACACCGCTCCCGACATTATACCCAACGCCATCCTCAACCAGTAAATTAACGTTAACAGTTTCATCTTTTTTCCTCTACAATTATTGACAAACTCTACCATTATAAAATATGACATCTATAAATGATTTTTCTTTACTAAACCATTTACCACCCAAACTTTACCCATTTCACAACAATACCTTCTTTACATCATTTCCTAAAAACAAACTTTATAACAAAAAATAATCACTAACTAGTTTACTCACTACCAACAAGGACTAAACTGTGAAACTAAAAAAAGCAACCCCCATAAACAACACTTTCTTTATCATACTTTGCACAATAGGCACCCTAGCTATTTTAAGTTCCACAATGTCTAAAACACCCGTCCTTAACCCCTATGCCATAAGCCTAAAAACACCAACAAACCTAATGGGAATAATAGCAGCCGCCTCCACCATACCGGGAATCCTAATCAGCCTACCCGCAGCCTCTCTCACAGACCATTTTGACAGAAAAAAAATACTCCTCTTCGCAACATTCATTTTCGCCTCTGCACCCTTCCTCTACCTTATTGTAACAAACTGGTGGCAACTAGCCCTTGTACGCTTTTATCACGGATTTGCAACAGCCACTTTTATTCCTGTAGCTGAAACCATAATCGCAAATCACTTCCCAACAAAAAGAGGCGAACGCATATCTGCCTTTAACTCAGCAACCTACATAGGCCGAGGCATTGCACCCTTTCTTGGAGGAACAATACTTTTCATTACAAACTACCGTTTTCACACTTTATACTTAGCAGTTGCAATAGCAGGCGTTACTTCTCTTGTAATAACTTTACTTTTACTATCAGAAACTAAAACTTACAAAAATAACAACACTAAACCTGTAAATATAAAAGTTGTAACAAACCAAATGTTAAAAGGCTGGTTAACAATTGCCAAAAATAAATATACTTTGGTTGTTGTTTTTGTTCAAGCTTGCCAATATTATGTTTATGGCATAGTAGAATTTTATCTAGTTCAGTATATGATGGATGTAGCAGATTTTAATGCGTTAGAGGTTTCAGTAGTTATTGGTGTGCAAGTTGTTTCCATGATTGTTTTTAGAATTGTATTTGGACGTTTTTCTGATAAACATGGTCGGCGATTACCTATTGTTTTAGGTTGTTTGATTAGTGGAATTTTGCTTTTATTTGTACCTTTTACAACCCAGTTTGTGTTATTGTTTGTTACATCTTTAGGGTATGGATTGAGTTTTGCGTTGGTTGTTTCATCAACTTCACCTTTAATATGTGAGTTAGCTCCATCAAATTTAATTGGAACTTCTATGGGTTTTTTAAGCACTGCTATGGATGTAGGACAAATTCTTGGGCCAATAGTTAGTGGTGTAATTTTAGCTACAGTTTTTTCTTATATGGGGTTATTTTTTTCTTTAATGTTGTTGCTTATAGTATCGGCTTTGGTTTTTTTGTTTTCGGGTGTGGCTAAAAAATTTTAACACTTTGATGAAATTGTTTTTGATGTTTTTGATGAGTTGTTTTGGGTGTTTTGTTGCTAAGCTTTATTTTGTAAGGTTTATGTTTAGTGTATAGTATTTGATGTTGTTGGTGTATTGGTTGGTTAAGAGTGAGTTTACGAGTTTCGATATTGCGGCTGTGGTGCGAGAGTTAAAGTCTTTGATTGTTGGTTCGCGTGTGAATAATATTTATCAATTTGATCAAAAGACGGTGGTGTTTAAGTTGCATAAAACCAATATGCCTTCTATTCGTTTGGTGGTTGAGGTTGGTTGTAGGTTGCATTCAACAGTGTATGCTGAGGAGAGTCCTGTTGAGCCTCCGTCTTTTTGTATGATGTTGCGTCAGTATTTGCGTGATTCTTGGTTTGATAGTATTGAGCAGTATGAGTTTGAGCGTATTGTAATTTTGGGGTTTAGAACAAAGACTGGAGTGTTGCGGCTTGCGGTGGAATTGTTTGGTGAGGGTAATCTTATATTGATTAATCCTGAGGATGTGATTATTCAGGCACTTTTTTTTAAAAAGATGCGTGACCGAAACATTTTACGTGGAGAAAAATTTTTGTTTCCTCCTCCTACAGGTAGGAATCCTTTAAAGATTTCTTGTTCTGATTTGCAGTCTGTATTTGAAAGTTTTGGTAATGTTGAGGTTGTTAGGGTGCTTGCTAGGTCTGTTGGTTTGGGGGGTATTTATGCTGAAGAAATTTTGTTACGGGCGGGTATAGAAAAAACTGTTTGTTGCAAAGATTTAACAACATTTAATGTTGGTGGGATATTTGATGCTTTGCAATTGTTGTTTTCTGATTTGTTTGAAGGCAAGTTTGATTCTTGTATTGTTGTCGGATTTGAGGCGGAATACTTAGATGTAGTGCCTTTTCATTTACGCCGTTATGTTGAGTACACGTTTAAGGGGTTTGGCACTTTTAGTGAAGCTTTGGATGAGTTTTTTTTAAAAGTGAAAACTGCTGAGAAGGCGTTGGTAAGTGCTGAAGTTGATCGATTGCAGTCTGAATTTAAACGGCTTAAACGCATTGTTACTGATCAAGAGATTGCTCTTGAGGGAGAGGAAGCTAAATGTGAGCGAGATAAAACTGTTGGTAATACTATTTATGCTCATTTTGGCGAATTTGAAGCATTTTTAGGTAAACTTGTTGCTTTGAACCAAAGTAGAATGGAGTGGAGTGGCGTTTTTGAACAGGTTTTAGCTGATAAGAATGCTGGTAAGGTGCCTGAGGTTTTTGTTGAAGGAATTGATACTAAAAATTTGGTTGTTAATTTTTTTATTGATGATTTGCGTTTTGGTTTGAATGTGCGATTATCGGTTTTTGATAATGCAAATTTGTATTATGAACGTGGGAAGCGGGCTAAGCAAAAATCTGCTAGTACGATTGTAGCTCTTGAAGATTCTAAACGTAAACTTGCCAAGGTTGAGCGAGATTTAGGGGAGGCTGAACGTATTCGTAATCTTAAACCTGATGAGATGCTTGAGGCAATGGCTAAACGTAAGGTTGAGACTAAGGATTGGTTTGAAAAGTTTCGCTATTTTACTACGTCGGATGGATTTTTAGTAGTTGCTGGCAAGGATGTTGTAACTAATGATATTTTAATTAAAAAGTATACTTTGGCGGAGGATGTGGTGTTTCATGCTGAAATTACTGGTTCACCGTTTGTAGTGATTAAAGCAGAGGGACGTTTAATTACTGATCAGGCTTTAAAGGAGGCTGGTGAATATGCTGCAGCGTTTTGTAGAGCTTGGCGTGAAAATGTTGGTTCTGCAGATGTGTACTGGGTAAAGGTTGATCAATTAAGTAAAAGTGGTCCTTCTGGCGAGTCGGTTCCGCATGGCGCGTTTTTTGTAGTTGGAAAACGCAATTGGATGCGTAATACTTCTTTGCGAACTGCTATTGGTGTAACTATAAATGAAAATGGTTGCTGTTTTATTGGTGGTTCTGTAGATGCTGTACGTGCTCGTGCAAAAGCGTACGTGATTATTGTTCCGGGTGATCATCAAGGTAAAGATCTGTTGAAAATGGTGTTGAAAACTCTTATGTTAAAGCTTTCCAAAGAGGATAAAGAAAAATTGGGAAAAACTTCTATTGAACAAATACGCGAATACATACCCTACACCAAAGGAGCAATAAACCAAAAACTAGTTTAATTATGTCACATTTTTACTAAAATTGGTTAATGATGTGTAGTAATACAAAAATTTTTGTATGTATTCAGCTCTTAACGAAAACGCGTCTTTAGTTAGCTCATTCTCGTTAATACTTACTTTTTGTGCTGTTTTTGTTCAGCAAACCTGTTTGTGTATGCGTATCTATGCATCTATGTTTGATGAAAGTCTATAAAAACACACAAACTAAATACGTACCATGTCAAATAGTATATAAAGTTTAGAAATGAAAATGCATTGAAGCGTGAGATGTTTGGTGAAGTTATCATTTAAGGCTGGGAAAAACGAAAACTTTAGGGCTAAAATAAGCGAGCAAATAGTCGAATTTTCGGTTGATCAAAGTGTTTATTTTGCGGGCCTTTGTGCACTAAGAGCTTTACCCTTTTTATGTTCAACTATAAGAAATTTTTCGTTTTGGCCTCTCGATAAAAAACAAAAACAGCTATACGCCATTTTTAATGCAATAGACACTAATTTACAGTATCAAAATAATATCGGCAAAATCACCCAAACCGTCTTCGCCAAAGCCACCAACAACGCCTACAACGCCGCCGCCAAAATCGCCGCCAAAACCGCCGCCAACAACGCCAACGCCAACAACGCCTACAAAGCCGCCGCCAAAACCGCCGACGACGCCAACAACGCCGCCAGTGCCGCCTACAACGACTACGTCGACGCCAACAACGCCGCCTACACCGCCAAAGCCGCCGCCCATGCCGCCAACGCCGCCGCCAACGCCTACAACGCCGCCATCCATGCCACCTATGCCGCCCATGCCGCCAAAGTAGCCAAAGAAGCCACCTACAGCGCCGCCTACAACGTCGCCGCCAACGCCTACAAAGCCGCCAACACCAACGCCAACGACGATGTCGATAAACGAGACTTTTTAGAGTATATAATATTAAAGGACATTGAGTTGATAAAAACAAATAGACTTGAACGACTTGATAACGATATAACTTGGTATGGAAATGTATGGGACAGTTTTCAAGATGACTTATCGGCTATAGGGTGTGGTTATTGGGCTAAACTTTATGCTGATTTATTTGCAAACAAGTTCGTTGCTAACGAGAAACAACTTGAACGACGTCTTAATGTGCCTGATGAACGTAAAGCACAGGGTGCGGCGGCAGTGGCGGCTTACCTCGAAAGAGTAGGTGACGATGTGGAACTGCTTGATGAAGCACGTATTATCATTTTAGGTGATAAAGGTGCAGGTAAAACAAGCATTGCACGAAAACTTTATGATATAACTGCGCCTATGCCTAAAGAAGAAGAAAGCACTGAAGGTGTTTCAGTTTTAAGGTGGCAATTACCAAAAGACCAAGATGGTAACAGTGTGAATGTGCATGTTTGGGATTTTGCGGGTCACACAATAACTCATGCGGCTCACCGTTGTTTTATGTCTTCACGTTGTTTGTATATATACGTCTATAATGGACGTGTTGAGCAAGGTAACGATCCAGAGTATTGGCTTGAGCAAATAAAAATGCATGGTGGAGACTCTAATATTCTTTTTTTAATAAATGAGAAAGACAATCATAAAGCAGATATTGCAGAAAAAGCGTTGAAAGATGCGTATCCAACTATTATTGATTATTATCGTGTTGATATAGGTAATGAAATAGATACATCAAAATTGGAAAAGTTCAGACAAACCGTAATTTGGTATGTACGTAACAATCCATCTTGGAATAGACAAGAAATATCGGCAGATGCATATCGTGTTAAAGAAAAATTATATACATATTTTGAAAAAAATAAAACTGATTCGATAACACGTAATGAATTTAATGAAATAGCAAGAAAGCAGAATGTATCGCCGAAGAATTTTAACGCTGTTTTGGATGATTTACATGTGTTGGGCATTTGTCTTTGGTATAAAGAAAAGGAAATGGAACTTGACACGTATGTCCTTAATCCTGAATGGATCACTACGGGCATTTATAAAATAATTAATTGGGGTTTCAATAACAGTAAATACCAGTTTTCATTAAATGATGGAAAAAAAATATTTATTGACGAGAAAAACAAGCTTCGTTATCCTCCAGATAAGATACAATTTTTGTTTAGTCTGATGAAAATATACGAATTAGCGTATTCCAAAAATAACGATGTCACAAAAATTTTTATACCCCTTTTACTGCCCATTGATCGACCTGATAATTTACCCCTTTTTCCCTATGGCGAACGCCTGACAATGCATATAACTGTTGATAAAGCGTTACCACCAAACATCGTTTCAAGATTAATAGTAAATAGACACGACGATATTGGAAAGGATGAAACAAACCTGTGGCGAAAAGGAGCGGTACTACATTACAATACAGATAACACAATTGCACTAATTAAAGAGGAAACAAAACGCTGTATTAGTGTTCAGGTTAAAGGAGCTAACAAAACACCCTATATTAAAAACCTTCGAGATACACTGGAAAATATTTTTAATGCCTACCAAAAGATTAAGCCCGATTTTCATTATGAAATACTCGTACCTGATGGTTTAAATAAAAAAACATCTTACATGGAAACCACAAATAGTAGTAACAATGAACTACTGATGATAAGGGATGACATTATTAAAGGCTATTTACGTGCGTATCGTCCATTTTTTGATGCTCTTAATAACCTAGAAATTCCATTACAGAAAACAAATCAAGGTTATGCATTACAGATAAACATCGATAATATCAATATTGGACACATCGATCACTCAACGCACATCACAAATAACTTCCACCATTGCGTAATTAATTTACAGGGTGAGATGAACGCTCTTGCAGAAACCTTGAAAAGTAAAGAGTATTTTACTGAAGAAAAATATATACGTGAAATTGTTGATGCTATTGAAAATACGCGCGAAATAATGGAATCTACACCTAAAAAAGAAAATACTGAAGAGATTATAAAAAGAGGCTTAGTATCAAAAATACATGATTTTTATGATGAACTTGCTGACAATAATTCTGAATTGCATAAAAATGTCTCCAAATTGCGAAACGGAACAAAGAAAGTACAGAAAATTCTGAAAATTTATAACGAATTTGCCAAATTAATACCCGTGCTACCACAAATACCCAATGTACTATGTGGTTCCGAAAACTGAAAAAGTAGAGAATTAAACCGGATCTCTTCACTTTTTCGGTAATATATCCTCTTAACTTTTTAAAAATCAACCAAATTTAGCTATAAATCAAAAAATAACCTTAAAATGCACCACAAATACACAAAAACACTCACAGCACATATTACCAATATTGGCAAATATATATGCGTAGAGGTTTATGTGTGATTATGGTGTGATTTACAGTTGTTTCATGTTTTAACTAAATTTAAAGGAAATAGAAAATACTAAAAAAGAATAGATTACCAAAAAACTACAGAATTAGATATTAACGTATACAATGTATATACGTGTAAAGTTTTCTGTGGGTAAGTGTTTAAACCTGAATTCCCGTGTAAATTTTAACCTACAAAATGAAAAAACCAATAACACACCCAATTCCTGAAATAAGGCATAAAATAAACTTATACACAATTTTCATCAACTTCAGTAGGTTAAACTATTTTAACCCACACGCTAACATCGATACTGGCGATAAATGGTTATTTTTGAAAAAAGAACTCTATTATACGTTTTTTAAAATGTAGGTTAAAATATTCATGGGAATTCAGGTTTAAACACAACAAAGAGCTAAACATATACAAAAAATTTTTGTTATTATAGTGGATGTTTTACGTTTTTAAATGTGAAAAGGTGTTTGTGTAAAATGTTTTTTGGACGTAACGAGCAAAAATGATGTTAACATTTTTACTAAATGGTAACTAACCGTAGGCGTGTATTTTGTGATGCTGTTGGGTATGTGTTGTTTAGTGTTGTAGTGTGTTTTTGTGTTAGATAGTTTGTTAGTGCGGAAAATGTTTAAATGTTTTATATCTGAGGTGTATAAGGATGAGTGTTTATTTGGACCCGTAGCTCAGCTAGGTGGAGCAGCAGACTCATAATCTGTTGGTCACTGGTTCGAATCCGGTCGGGTCCACCATCAATTTTAATTTTGTAGAAATTGCCCTATAAATTGGGTGAAAGTGTATATTGTCATTTGTGTAAAAAAGTTTGTATGGTGTTTGGGAAAAACAATCGTGTGTTATATTGTCATATAGTCTTATGGTTCCAAAACAGAGGAAAACAATTTCCCAAACAACCATATACCCAATAACGTTTCTAGGAATACGTTTAGTGTTTTTATTGTTAACACATTTATAGCAACATGATTAATATTTTACTATATGTATCCATCATGCTTAAACCAACCCCAACACCACCAAAAACACACACAACACCAAAAAAAACCTAAACCACCAACTACCCCAAAACCACACACCCAACAAAATTAAAAACACTTTTCACTATTTCAGATTGATGAACATATTAATCCTTCCCCAAACTTGATCACACACACCAACACATTCCACACAACCATTACACCATAAAACTTGCTAACTCAACCCAACTATTTTAACGGAAAACCATAAAAAAGTATCCTGATGTGACTATTCTAGAACTTGTTAAACTTACAGAAAAATCGAAAAACACTATTTTTCGCGAATTACAAAAACACCAAACCAACGAACTTTTACAACGCGAAAGATCACGGAAAAATAGACGCTATATTGTTAATGATGTTGAATAACTAAACGCCAACATCCATCAAATCAACAAAACACAATCGCTGCCCAAAGAAAGTGTATTGGTGATTTCACCCATCATGGGAATTCATGTAATTGAAAACGACCCTAAAGCGCAATGCCATCAACTCAAGCCCCGCATTAAACGGAGACTAATTAAAACATTTGATACTGTGGACTTGGTGGTTTTGGGAAAAATATATTTGCAGGTGTAGATTTTAGGGTGTAATAAGACGGCTGTCAGCGGATGCTGTCTGGTTGGTGTTTGGGTATGTTTGATTACGCGGCTGCAGAACGCAAAAAACAAAAAAAGAATAAGAGTGATTCATGGTGGCCTTCTGAGGTGCAAATGCAGACTGAGACTAAGAAGGCACCGAATTTGACGGGTATTCCTGATGATTTGAAGTCAAAGTTTGAGCGCAAAAGCGGTTTCTCGTTTGCTGATGTGCGAGTGTTTTATAATTCTGATGATCCGGCTCGGATTGGGGCGTTGGCGTATACTCAGGGTAACCGTGTGCATATTGGACCTGGGCAGGAGAGGCATTTAGCGCATGAACTGGGACATGTAGTGCAACAAAAACAAGGAATAGTGAAACCGACTAGAAATATCGGAGGCATACCGATAAATGATGATGCAGAATTGGAGTGTAGAGCCGATAATGGAGTGTATATGTCGGCGATAGAAAAACAAAATACGCATAATGTTATACAACGTCAAAAGTGTGACGATTTAGATGATGTTGTACTGTTCGCTTTATGTATCACATTACAAATGTCTGAGGAGGATTTGCCCTCTTCATATGAAGGCCGGGGTTTAATTATTTATAATGTTAATAAATCAATAAATGAGCAGGGTTTAACGCTTGACGAACAGAGAAGGGTTTGCGATTTAACAAGAGAGCTACCACATAGCAAAGAAAGTGGCTTAAAGGAATATATTATGGAACAGGGTGGTGCGGCATATGATTACGATCGAAAAATCATCATGTATACCACTGACGACACAGGTTACAACCTTGTCATGTCGTTATGTCATGAACTCGGTCATTATCTACAAGGTACTTCTCAACTTATTGTTAGAGGACCTGATGGTGATAGTTGTAAAGATGTTATGGACTTGGCTGGGGTTAAAAGTAGAGAAAATAATATACCCCTTGTTGATAAGATAGGCACTCTATTACTCGATTATCATAACATACTAATTAATGAAAACCCTGCAAGAAAGAAAATTTCCAACGAGCAACCAAGAACGGAATATATGCCTGTTGTCAAGCGATTTGGAGACTTTGATATTGACTTAAATAAGCAACACTGGTTGTGCCGGGAGACCGAACTCTTCACGCAAATTTCATATATGAAGGACGCTATAGACAAATTACTTGATAAAATTTTTGAAAACAGACGATTGGAAGAAGAACCACCGACTATCATTCGTGAAAACCAACGTGAGACTAGTTATAAATCTCTTTGGTATGAAATATTTGGACATATAACAAAAGATAAGATGGGACTCGCTGTATTGTCAAATTTATATAATGAACTGTTAACTGCTGAAATAAATCACCCGGAGCAAAAACATGCGGAAAAACTTGCTACCGAAATGAAAGCGTATCATGACCAGACGATAGGCAATATGATGCCGAAAACAGCAAAAAAAAGTAAACTTCCTGTGTATAGTTGAGTAGTTTAAAAATTGCGTTTATAAAATTCATAAAAAACCATCACAGGTACAATAGTTCTGGCGCAAAACTTAAGCCATTCCACTATAACCTGAATTTTGCAAATTTTTAGCGTACACAAACAAGAGAAACCAAATCTCTAAGACAACTCACAACATCCTCCTCAACATCAAATAACAACTTGAATGAAAGT
>WRNB01000038.1 GCA_009776805.1 Candidatus Bathycorpusculum grumuli
CTAGGTTTGCTTTGGGGTAGAGTATGCGGGCGTAGTTTCCGTTGTACCATTCTGTGGCGTTGTAGTTTGCCATGTTGCATAGTATGTAGTATGTGAGGAGGGCTTTTATGGAGTCTTGGTTGGCGTATTTTAGGGTGTTGATTGCTGGGGTTAGTCCGATTTTGTTTAGGTATTGGTT
Source organism: Candidatus Bathycorpusculum grumuli (assembly GCA_009776805.1). Taxonomy (GTDB): domain Archaea; phylum Thermoproteota; class Bathyarchaeia; order Bathyarchaeales; family Bathycorpusculaceae; genus Bathycorpusculum; species Bathycorpusculum grumuli. The sequence continues at coordinate 179 of WRNB01000038.1, forward strand.
TGTGAAGTGTGTGTCGCCGAAGTCGAGTATGAGTTTTTCTTGGGTGTTTTTTCTTTTTATTATGGGTATTATTGTTGTTGGGTNTGGTGTGCTGTAGGTTTGTGTGTTTATGTCGTAGGTGAAGATTCCTCGTTTGCGGCTTTGGTAGATGTGGTTTTTTTCGTCGATTACTCTTCCGAGGCTTATTTGGGTGGTTTTGACTTTGCCGTTGTCGCGTTCGGATTTGCAGATTTTTGCGTATTTGTTTCCGTTTTTTTTGTCGTATCCGATGTACATGTTGGTTTCAGCTTGTTTGTTTGTAATTATAATTGTATTATAATTACTTTGTGGTGTGAATTTGTTGTTTGTGGCGTTTTTTTAAAATAGTGTTGTTTTTGGTCTTGTTTTTTTTGTAATTAGAAAAACTCACAGGGAACTACAGTTAATTTTTATCTTGATCAAGGAATAAATGCGTTTGCTATAGATGCGAACACAAAAAACCTCATTTTACATGAAGCCGATGCACGTTCGATACTTTCAACAATCAACAACATAACGCTTCTTAATGAAACGTTCATTTACGCGTGTAATCTTGGGTATCCACAATTTGAGCAAGAAGAAGCAAGAGCTGATGACTTTTTAAGTCTTTTCACATACATTGACGTGATGGGTAGCACATTCAAAAGTAAAGGATTTTCTCCACACAGTGAAAAATCGTCTATGCCTAAAGATCCGCGTCTTAAGGGGTTCTCATCGGATAATTATGCCTACAAAATACTCCCGCCAAAGAGCGATAATCCTGTTGAACTCAAAAACAGAAATCAGATTGAACAGTTAAAAGAGACAAACTTAATTCAGACGCTTGTTGGCGAAGAGCAAATTGAAACTTATCTGCAAAAAAGTCAAAAGTTGATACTGTAGCTATAGACAGGATAAAATCAATAGTAGGTAGTATAAAAATAAAATAGCAGCTCCTAATTATTGAGTTTTTACATATATCGGTCGATAAAGTTGTTTTTATAATTTTTGTTTTTAACATTTCTATCTGTCAAATATTTCATGTATTTTATCATTTACTCTTTGTGAAGGATATTATCCTGTAATCGTCCTAAATGTGAAACTCCAAAAAATTTTATTTTCGCAAAGAGGTAGTAGATAATAATGTATTGAGTTAGCTCGGGTATGCCTGTAGTGAAGTAGTGTACTTGAGGGAGTTTTTTTATCTTTCTTTTGGTATGTTGTTCACGGGTAACATTGGAGTAAATGAACTATGTAAAGATATCGTATATTGGGACGTTGTCTTTATTTATGTTGTTTTTCAAATGCTGTTTTGTTTAGGTCATTTAGTTTTTCAGTAATTTTTTGTGCACGTTGTTCTGAAGCAGCAAGCATTGGTTTCCAGTCTTTGTTTTTGATTTGGATTGCCAGTTTTTCTGTTGCAGCAGGCAGATTTTCTAATGCATCGTTGAAGCGTTTATTGGTTTCTTCGTCAGAGTGTACAATTTCTAAAGCGTTTTCGGGGCAGATTTCAACACACTTAGGGTTTCCTTCGCAAAGATTGCAAGCAATAGCCTTCCCAGTGCCAATATGTATAGTAATTCCACCATGTGGACAAGCTTGAACACACCAATCACAGCCTTTACATTTTTTTTCATCAATAATTAATAACTTGTTAGTTTCTGACTGGATAATTGCTTTTTCAGGGCAAGATTTTACACATTTTGCGTCATCACATCCGCGACAGGATAGAGCAAAATTAAATACTGGAGCCATACGAACAACACGAACTCTCGAACAGATAGGGTTCCAAAATTGTTCACCTTTCTCGATAGTACATGCGAACTCACAGAGCCCACACCCAATACATTTGCTTGGGTCAACTGAAACAAATGATCTTTCTGATTTAGCGGATTGCATTTTAGTAACCAACTTTACAGTTTGTTAAAATATCATTTGTAACCTTTAACATTTAACCCTTCCTAAAAATCTGGCTTTGGATCCATATTATTTGCACCATTTTTCTCTTGCGTTTATATCTTCAAGATATGTAACAAAAACGTTTGTGGATTAAGAGTTTAATTTAGTAACCTAAAGTCCAGAAAAAACAATTATGTTAATGTAGTTGAGTGTGCATAGTTGTTGGAATTAAGTTTGTGGGTGATTTGTGTTTTTCAATATTTTTATCCATAGTTATAATTGTGTATAGTGTAATTATGTTATAGTTGCTTGTTAATTGTTTATTTACTCGAAAATTCAGTTCAACCGTTTTGTATATTTTAATATTTTGCCATGTTACTTTTTACAAAATTTTAGTAAGTTATAACTTATTTTTTTGCCTTAAAATTGATTGTTTTAGGTCAAACTATTAAATAAAAATTGTCAAGTTTTTATTTTTTTATTTAATCTTTCTGTTAATGCACTCATCATTATAGGCATGATTACTGTAGCATCGCCTTCAATCATTACTTTTTTGGCTTTTTCACTGATTTTTCCCCAACTTATAGCTTCACGTGGTCTTGCGCCACTGAGACTTCCATCCCATTCAACTGCAGTGCTGATGTAAACTGCATAGTCTAAGCCGTCTTTAAACTGGTTCCACCATATAGTATGATGTTTACTAATTCCTCCACCAATGATAAGTGCTCCTGATTTTTTTGCGTCAAATACCATATTGTTTAGGTCATCTTCGTCTTTTAGTAAATTAATACGGAAATCTTTGTGGTCTTGACTGAAGAACCATAGTTGGTAGCCTACTGAACCATCCGTTATGCCTGGAACAAATATAGGTATGTTGTTTTTTGCTGCCCAGTATAAAATTGATTTTTCGTTACAACAGCGTAAACCTATTTCCCTGCAGAGTTCAGTTGTACTGAATTCTTTTTTACCTTCTTTATAGAGCGTTTCAAGCATACTTATGATTTGTTTCTCTATAATTGTTCCATAACTATCATTTGGTATTAGTATATTGCCTAAACGGTTAACTCCTTCTTGGTGGAGTTTGCTGTCGTTCATGGCAAAGCTTCCTTTGTAGTAATCACGATAACATCGTGCAACATCATGATCTAACATACCACATGTGGTGATTATAACATCAACCATTTTACGCTTTACCATCTCTTTAATTACGCCACGGGTACCTGTAGCACAGATGTCTGCTGGAAAAGAAAGAAACTTGACACACTCTTTGCTCTTAATCATATCTTCCATAATATCAACACCTGTCGCAAGTTTACCTGCAGTGAAACCCCACGCCGCATTCATTTGTCCAACTAATTCGTTAACTGTCAAATCTTTGTTAAACTCGTAATCTTTAACTGGAATCTTATATTCAACTTTAGGCATAATTATATCTCCTACTACATTAGAGAAAACTTGGAATAAATAGGTAACGAAAAAAATCAGGCACTATTACAAGTAGTAACCTCTTTTTTAAGAACTATTTGTCGTAATTTTATGGCGAACATAAATGGTTAAAGTTCACTAACAATATTTTTCTATAGAAAACCAACATTTTTTAGTTTTAAAGCAGTCACAATATCACCTTTAAAGTTAATTTTGCCGCTGAAAAACGCTTTTTCTACACTTATTTTCCCATTCACTACTTCTAAAAAATCTTTTTCTTCTGTCTTTAAAACAAATGCCGATTCTGTAGTAATGCCTTGAAAAATATGAATTTTTTGATTTTTAATAGTTATTACCCAATCTTTGGGGTTATCGCCTAATAGATTTACCTGAACAATAACTTCAATATCTTTTGCTTTTTCTGGTTTAAATTTAATTGGTAGTGTATTTTCGAAAAATTCTTCTGCTGATTGTATTTCCATGTTTTTTCCTCATATTCTCAAAATATTTGTTTATATGTTTTTGTGCTTATTGATTTTTACCGGAATAAATCTTTTTCTTTTGGCCTTGATAACTCTGTTGTTGACGCGTTTTCAACGGTTTGGTATACAGTGTAGCCACGTATGATTGCTGCTGGTATACCTTCATCGGCTTGTCCCATTACCAGTTCTGCCGCAGAAGCCAACTCATCAGCAATGGCGGTTTGTTTAATGCGTAATGTGTAACCAAATAAGTCTTTTTCTCCACGTCTATCTCGTATGGGTTTTATTCCTGCGACACCAATTGCCACATTAATTTCACCCATTCTAAATGGCCTGCCATGAGTATCTGAAACAATAACTGCTATACTAAAACCTGTTAAACGTTTGATTTCTTCTCTAATGTTTTGTGCTGACTTGTTAGGGTCTTTTGGTAGGGGAACAACGTTTCTTTCTCCTAAAACATTTGAGCGATCAACTCCTGAATTGGCACTAATGGTTCCGCTTTTGGTTTCTGTAATTATGCTGTTTGGGCCTACTCTGACAACTTCTTTTGCTTCTTGTAGTATAACTTCAACTAATGCTGGGTCTTTATTTGTTTGCATAGCGATTTCAAGTGCTCGTTTAGAAGGTATTACAGTGTCAAGATTGATAATGTTTCCTTCAGCTTTAGAAACAAATACGTGAGTAACAACAATGATATCTCTTTCTTGTAGTTGTATGCCCTGTTTTTTTATGGCGTTCACAATTAACTGACCAACATTGTCACCTTTTTTACTTAAGGGCAAGCCTTCTATAGCAATAACTTGAACAGTATTCATCAGTAACTTCCTTACCTAGTGTTACTTGCTAAATTATAACCCTAACTTAAATCTATCTCGTTAACATGATAAAAACTTGTGAAAACAAAATTGATAAAAATATAAAAAGAAAAAGAGAAATAAATGTTTATTTATCTATTTACGTGCGGAATTTTTGAAGTTTTTGTAGCATCATTTTGTCGCCTTCAGCATCACCAGCACATGTTGCAATGATGCCGTCTACAAGACCAACAAGTTTTGCCGCTTTTGCTTCAACTTCTTCCATAGTAGCTGTTACTGGCCAACCGATAACTTTGACGATTTCTTTGTTTTTCTCTGTGCCTACAAGGAAGTATGCAAACAATGGTTTATTGAGTTTTTTGCATTCTGCCGAAACTGCTTTAAGCTGCTCTAATGAACAGTCGTCTAATCTCATGAAGTAAACAAAATCCCATGGTTGACGAACACGTTCTAGAGTGGATTCAATTGATTGCCTTGCAGATAGAAGACAGCCAAGTGGTAGATTCTTTGTTTTTACATCGTTGCGTATGAAGTCTCTTGCAACTTCAGATGATGAAAGGGGTGCCTTTATTGCTTCACCATAGTGTGGTGTATCACCCATGGTTACTGCTAAACCATCAAGACCAATAACGTCTGACGCTAATGCTAATCCTCCCACTTCAACTGGTCCTTTATAGTGCAGAATAAAGATTGGGCAAACATATTTGTCAGGGTATTTGTTTTTGAGCAGACAGCTTACAACAACACCGCTTGGAGCTGGAAAACCAGCAGCACTGTCGGTAACATTCCATCCATCAACTAAATCTTTTAATTCATCCGCGAGTTTTAGAAATTTACGCGTAGGAACAAACTCGTTTAGTATTTTCATGAAGATTTCCTCTTTTATAAAAAATGAGCGGTTAAGTTTAAAAACTTTTGCGTAGTCTATAACTTGAAGAGTTAACTGTTTTTATTGCGTTTGTATGTTGTAAATGTTTTTTGTTTGGGAAATGTACATTAATTTGTCAAAACTATTTTTTAATAGTGATTTGTTATGAAGATTGCAGTTTCTGGTAAAGGTGGGGTGGGTAAGACTTTACTTGCTGGTGGATTAGCTCACGGTTTTGCTGAGCGAAATTATAAAACGATTGCTATTGATGCGGATTCTTCGCCTAATTTGGCTTTAACTTTGGGTTTAACTGCGGAAGAGGCGCGGAAAATATTGCCTATTTCTGATAATAAGGATCTTGTGGAGTCAAAAACTGATTCTGGTTACAGTGGCGTTTATAATTTGAATTTTAAAGTTGATGATATAGTGCGTGATTACTCAGTTCTTACACCTTTGGGTGTGAATTTGGTTGTTATGGGTACTGTTCGTTCTATGGGTGCTGGTTGTATGTGTGCTCCAACGGCTGTTATTCGTGCTTTATTGAGGTATCTTGTAGTTGAAACTGATGAGGTTGTTGTGTTGGATCTTGAAGCTGGAGTGGAACATATTGGACGAGGTACGGCAAGGCAAGTTGATGTGTTGCTTATTGTTGTTGATTCTAATTTTAAGTCGTTGGAAATTGCAAAACATATTCATGATTTGGCTTCAGAAGCTGGAATGAAACAGTTGTACTTAGTTGGGAATCGTGTTATGAATGATGAGCAGAAGGTTGTTATACAAAGTTTTGCGGATGAAAATGGTTTACAGGTGTTAGATTTTATTCCTTTTGATAATAAAATTACAGAGTCTGATATGTTGGGTAAAACACCTTTGTTGAACAAAGAGTTTGTTTCTGTTAAAACCATAGACAATATATGTGAGTTTTTAGTTAAGAGTTCAGGATTTGTTTAAGGAGATTTTTGGAATGAAAACTCTTGTTACTGTTGGTCGTGGTGGTACAGGTAAGTCCAGTTTTACCGCTTTAATGGCTAAAGCTTTTGTTGAAGCAGGTAAATCACCTATATTGTTGGTTGATGCTGATCCTGACCAAAATCTTGCTGAAATGGTAGGAATTGATTTAAAAGAAGCTGGTAAATCTACAATTGCTGATTTAGTTGTTAGCACTTTTATTGAAGGTGGCGGTACAATTGTAGGTGTTCCGCCTGCGCAACGTATAGAAAGTAGTATTTGGGAAAATGGGCTTTATGAGGGTCAACATTTTGATTTTCTTGGTGTTGGAACAAAATGGATTGAAGGTTGTTATTGCATGCCCAACACTGCCCTAAAAGGTGCTCTAGAAAATTTGACAAAAAATTATGCTTATGTGCTTATTGATTCTCCTGCTGGGTTGGAAAATTTGAACAGGCGTATTACCTCAAGTGTGGATGATATTTTTGACATTTTGGATCATTCAAAGAAATCTCAAGATCATGTGCTTCGAGCGGTTCGGATAATGAAAGAGGTTGATATGCAATACAAAAATTTTTACGTTATTGGTGGTTACAGGTTTCCTGATGAACTTGGGAAGCAAGCTGAGAATGCTTTAAAAATCAAGTATTTAGGGAAAATAGCTCAAGATTCTCAATTAGATGATTATGTGCTTAATGGGAAGTCTTTAGTTGATTTACCGAATGATAATGTGGCGTATCTTTCAGTTAGAGATATGTTAAAAAGTCTTGATTACCTTTAAGCCTCTATTTTTTGTTTACTTATTTTTTTATTTAGTGTGTTGTTAGTGTTTTGGTGTGTTATTTGTAAGGTTTTGGTGTAAGTTAAATCTGTAAGTGTCTTGTGTAACGGTGTGAATTGTGGGTATGTGTATGTTAAGGTTATCTTTATTTTAGTAATACTTTTTGTTAAAAAAGTAGCACTGTATTTTTAATTTGTGCCAATAACATACTTTTTATACAAACTATCCCTAAACGTTTAAAAATATTGTACACGGCGTTCTACCTAAACCTTTACAGAGGTTAGAATTTGACAACCAAAAACATTCACATAAAGCTAGATGAAATGAAGACCAATAGTGGTCTTGTTAAAAATCTCGAGTTGTCCATTGGTAAAATTGTCAACGAAAATTACAATGAACCCATGGGTCCAACTCCGATGCCCTCCGTGACTGCTCTAAGAGATTGGGACTTAAAACTTCTCAACAAATACAAACCATTTTACATGCCAGATTGTGATTCATGCTGTCTTTGTACATTCGGTAAATGTGATTTGACAGCTGGAAAACGTGGAGCATGCGGTTTAGATATCGCAGCTCAGTCATCACGCATTGTGGCAATAGCATGTTCAATTGGTGCAGCATGTCACTCAGCACATTCACGTCACTTAGTTCATCACCTGATTGAAAAATATGGTCGCCGATATCCATTGGATGTTGGCGGATTAAACGTCAAAGTTGAAGCACCAATCACACGACTTGTAACAGGTATTAAACCTGAAACACTTGGCGACTTAGATGATGTTTTAGCATATGTTGAAGAACAAATTACACAAGTTCTCGCAGCAGCCCATACAGGTCAAGAAGCAAACCCATTAGATTTTGAATCAAAAGCGTTTCATGTTGGTATGTGTGACCACATTGGAATGGAAGTAGGTGACATCGCACAAATCTCAGCTTTGAATTACCCAAAAGCAGGAACAGAAACTCCACTTGTCAAACTTGGCATTGGTAGTGTTGACCGGACAAAACCAGTTGTAATGTGTATCGGCCACAACGTAGTTCCATCAGTAGGTATTATTGATTACGCAAAAGAACAGAAAATTGATGAAAACATCGAAGTAGTTGGTTTATGTTGCACAGCCCATGACATAACACGTTATTACCCACGCGGAAGAATAGTCGGCCCAATTAGTTGGGAGCTTAGATTTATCAGAGCAGGATTAGCTGATGTAGTTGTACTTGATGAACAATGTGTCAGAACAGATGCTGCAGATGAAGCAGCAAAAGTCGGTTCACCCGTAATAGCTGCCTCAGAAAAAAACTGTGTTGGCTTTAAGAACCGCACAAACGATACCACTGATGCAATTGTTGATGATCTTATCAGCGGCAAGGTTAAAGGTGTACTAATTCTTGACCCTGACAAAGTTGGAGAAGTAGCTGTTCGTGTTGCAATGAAAATAGCTCCAATTCGTAAACGAAAAAATGTTCTCCCCTCAGCAGAAGAAGTTGTCACAATTTCAAAAACTTGTACACAATGTAAACTATGCCAACGTAGCTGCCCACAGGATCTTGCAATTCCAGTAGCAATGAAAGCTGCTACTACAGGTGACATATCAAAACTAACAGACCTCTACGAAGTGTGTGTTGGTTGTGGAAGATGTGAACAAGCATGTCCACAAAAAATTATGATTCACAGCCTCATAATTAAGGCAGGTGAAAAAGCAATGTACAGTGAAGACAACCTGTGCAGAAGCGGTAGCGGTGCAGTTTCAGATGTTGAAATCCGAAGTGTTGGCGGCCCAATTGTTCTAGGCGAAATCCCCGGTATCATAGCAATGGTCGGTTGTAGTAACTACCCGAAAGGCGGTAAAGACGTATACGACATTGCACGAGAATTCGCAAGCAGACGATATATAGTTGTATTATCGGGATGTAGCGCAATGGCAGCCGGTAGTTACCGCAACAGTGAAGGTCAAACAATCTATGAAGAATTCCCAGGCGGATTTGAAGCTGGAGGAGTTTCAAACGTTGGTTCATGTGTTTCAAACAGTCATATTGCAGGTGCAGCAATCAAAGTAGCAAACATTTTCGCAAAACGCAACTTGAGAGGAAACTATGAAGAAATAGCTGACTACATACACAACCGTCTAGGAGCAGTTGGCTTAGCTTGGGGTGCCTACTCACAAAAAGCAGCTGCAATAGGCGCAGGTTTTTGGCGTTTAGGTGTACCTGTAATTGTTGGTCCACACGGAAGCAAATACCGTCGCGTACTTTTAGGCCGAAAAGAAGACCCTGAAAACTGGAACGTTATAGACGCACGCACAGGAGAAACAGTTAACGGCGGTCCAGCACCAGAACATCTCTTCAACGTAGCAGAAACTAAAGAAGAATGTATTGTACAAATTGCAAAACTAGTTATGCGACCAAACGATACTTGGAAAGGACGTGCAGGCAAACTCAGCCATTACATAGACTTACATAAACGCTACATGGGCGTAATGCCAAATGACATCCACCTATACATTCGAACACCTGCAGACATACCAATTACAATGAAAGACGAAATCCAGAAAATTCTTGAAGAACATAACTGGAAAGAAACAACAATTCCGGATCCAACCTTATTACCGAGAATGGTCCGAAAAATGAAGGAGTAAATGGAGGAAAAAAATAATGTCCTGTGAACCATGGCAATGTGCAGAAATAGCTGCAACAAAAAAAGCAAATCCAATACCCAAACCAGAAGTCGCGGTCGCAATGATTCAACGCGCCGCTCATCCCATTATTATTGCGGGAAGTAATCTAACTGAGAGAAGTATGGACTGCCGTTTAGCAATCGATTTTATAATCGATCTAGCAAAAGCAAGCAATGTCCAAGTAGTCGCAACAGCCCATATGGTAGGCGAATTCATAAAACGCGGATACCAGCCAGCAGCATTTATGAATGCAATGGAAATCGGTCAACGCGTTGCAGACCCAACATGGATGGGACTTGACGGCAAAGGACATCCTGATCTTGTTATTTTGGTAGGTATGCCCTACTATATGCAAGCACTAATTTTATCAGGTCTAAAACACTTCGCACCCACTTTAAAAACCATGACTCTTGATAATATGTACCACGTCCACGCAAGCTGGTCATTCCCCAATGCCAGTCTTGAAGATTGGGCAAACAACTTAAAAATGATGACCAGCAAATTTGGAGGAAATTAAAAAATGTCAATGTTTAAAGATATACCAGTAGAAGTTGGCGTAATATTTGAAGGCGAACGTATCCGACGAAACGACATGCAAATCGAACTCGGCGGCCCATCAGTTAACAAAAAATTTGAAATAGCAAAAGTCAAACAAATGGATCAAATTGAAGACGGCAAAGTCGTAATCATTGGACCAGACATTAAAGATCTCAAAGAAGGTGGCGTATACCCCTTAGGCATCTTAATAGAAGCCGCAGGCGCGCAACTTGATTCTGGTCTTGAAGGTGTCATCGAAAGACGTTTACACGGTTATTTAAACTACATTGAAGGCTTTATGCACCTAAACCAAAGATACGACATCTGGATGAGACTTGGTAAAAAATCGTTCCAAAAAGGTCTAAACACCTTTGAAATAATGGGCAAAGTCCTCTACCGTCTTTTCAAAAATGAATTGCCAATTATTGAAAAATTACAAATTACCTTCATAACTGATACAACAAAAATTGACGAACTCTACCCTGATGCTATTGCATCATACGAAGCACGTGATGCAAAAGCCAGAGGGCTAAAAGACAGTGAAGTAGACACTTTTTATGGATGTGTCCTCTGTCAATCATTTGCTCCAAGTCACGTTTGCGTTATTACACCACAGCGGTACAGTAACTGCGGTGCTATCAGTTGGTTTGACGGCAAAGCCTCAGCAAGTATTGATCCCAAAGGTCCAATTTTTGGAATTCCACGTGGTGACATAATCAACGAAGAAAAAGGAGAGTTTAGTGGAGTTAATGATGCAGCAAAGCAGCGCAGTATGGGTGATGTCACAAAAGTCTGGTTATACACTGCATTTGATCATCCACATACTTCCTGCGGATGCTTTGAAGCTGTAACATTTTATATTCCAGAAGTTGATGGTTTTGGCATTGTCCAAAGAAACTTTAAAGGTGCAACAGTTAACGGTCTGCCCTTTAGCACTTTAGCCGACTCAACCGCTGGTGGGCGTCAAATTGACGGTTTCCACGGTATGTCACTTGAATATATGCGTAGCAGCAAATTCTTCGCAGCAGATGGAGGCTGGAACCGTGTCGTTTGGGTACCTAAAGAAGTTAAAGAAAAAGTTAAAGAATTCATTCCAAAAGACGTAGTTGATAAGATTGCAACTGAAGAAGAAGCAAAAAATGTTGACGAACTTAGAGCATTCCTTAAAGAAAAGAACCATCCAATCGTTGCAAAATGGGTAACAGAAGAAGCTTCTGACACAACAACAACGACAGATGAAGCAATGCCAGTTATGACTGCATCAACTCTTCCAATATCTACAGGCGGTTTTAGAATCATTCTAACAGACGCTAAAATCTATGCTTCAAAAGTTGTAATCAAAAAAGACGAAAAAACAGAAAAACGGTGAGTACATTTGGCAGATAAAAAGGACGATAAAAACTCTGGAATAAACGTAACTGAATTGTTGGAACTTCTCACAAAGTTCCAAAATCTCGAGTTACACGATTTCCAGTTGGAAGCTAAAAACTTGGAACTAAGAATCGATGGTGGTGTTGCAAGCATACCTGGACTTAAACTCCCAAGTACAATCCCAACAAAACCTACTACTTTAATACAACAAACATTTAATCTTCCAATTGAAAAATACTCAAGCAGCATTGTTGAAGTAAAACTTGGTGCAACAAAATGCGAAGGCGGCACCCGAGGAAAAGTTATAACCATCGGTGGCGAAAAAACTCCAGCTTTTTACACTTTTGAAAGTCCAGTAATTCACAAACCCGTTGTCACTTTAGACGTTTTCGACATGGAAGTGCCGTTATCAAAAGCTGTAAAAATGCATGTAAAAGAAGTAATGGGTGATCCAGCAGCGTGGGCAAAAATGGCTGTTGAAAAATTCGGCGCAGACATGGTAACAATACACTTAATCAGTATTGATCCCTTACTCAAAGATGCCCCAGCAAAATCAACCCTGAAAACAATTGAAAACGTAATGCAAGCAGTTGATGTTCCACTTGTAATTGGTGGATGTGGTGATCCTGAAAAAGACACAATGTTATTTGAAGAAGTATCTCAAGCATTCCCAAATGAACGATTCTTACTTAGCTCATTTACACGCGACATGAACATTGAAAACATTGCAAAATCAGCAAAGAAAAATAACCATGCAGTTCTAGCTTTCACACCCATGGACTTAAACATGGCAAGAGAACTCAATCGCAAACTATACGATTACCTTGGAAAAGAAGATATTGTCATGGATTTATCTACTGCCGCGTTAGGCTATGGCTTAGACTATGCATTCACTAACATGGAACGCGCAAGACTATCTGGTTTATTAGGCGACGGTGAACTTGCACACCCAATGTCATCTGGAACAACAAATGCTTGGGCAGCACGTGAAGCTTGGCTGAAAATGGATGACAGATGGGAACCACGCGAACTAAGAGGTCCATTATGGGAAGTAACCACTGCATTAACACTGCTGCTTTCAGGTGTAGACATGTTTATGATGATTCATCCAGCTGCAGTTAAAACTCTCAAAGATGTTATCCATAACCTATCTAGCGGTAAAAAAGCTGACCCCAGCAAATACTTAGACTGGGTTTCAGCCAAAATATAAACTGGAGGAAAAAAGATTATGAGTCAAAAAACTGCAAAGAAAGAATTAAGTCCAATAGACATTTACAAACTGCTCCCAAAAACTAACTGCAAAGAATGCAATCAAGAAAACTGTATGGCCTTTGCAACCAAAGTTGTTGCACGCGAAACAAGCATTGATTTATGTAAACCATTACAGAAACCCGAACACACAAAGAACTCTAACCTATTACACGAAATGCTCAAGCCTCCAGTGAAAGAAGTTACAATAGGTATCGGTGATAAAGCATGTAAAGTCGGTGGGAAACTTGTTATGTACCGTCACGAGTTTACGTACTTCAACCCAACTGCAATAGCAATTGATGTAACCGATGAAATGACTGAAGCAGAAATAGTAAGTCGCGTAAAAAGTGCCGAAACTTTTAGCTACGAGTATATTGGTAACACCCTGAAACTTGATTTGATAGCTGTCCGTTCAACTTCTTGTGATGCTGACAAATTTAAAAACTGTGTTAAAAAAGTATCAGAAATAACTGTTATGCCGTTGATTTTATGTGCTTTAAATGCTACAGTGCTTGAAGCAGGTTTAATGATGATTCCAAAAGCCCGTCCACTGCTTTATGCTGCAACATTAACTAACTGGAAAGAAATGGCTGAATTATCTATAATGTATAACTGTCCACTTGTTGCTTCTGCACCCAACGATTTAAACGGTCTTGTGTCTCTTGCAAAAACACTACAAGCCTACGGTGTGCAAGACCTAATTCTTGATCCTGGAACATTCTTCGGCGATGATTTAGCAGATACACTAAACAATTTCACAATGCTTAGACGGGCAGCAACAAAAGCAGGTGACGAATTAACCGGTTTTCCATTACTTGGTTTACCATTAGCTATATGGTCAAACAAAGGCGACTTAGCTGATGATCTAGTCAGATGGCGTGAAGCATATGTAGCAGGCATGTTAATTACCCGATTCACTGATATCGTTATACTTCACAGCACAGAAGGTTGGGTACAATTACCAAATGTTATCCTGCGTCAAAATATTTACACTGACCCACGCAAACCAGTCGCAGTCGCAGCAGGTCTCAAAGAATTTGGCACACCAGACGAGAACTCGCCAATATTTTTCACATCAAACTTTGCATTAACTTACTACACAGTTGCAGCAGACCTTGAAAGCAGTAAAATCAATGCCTACTTATTAATTGTTGATGCAGAAGGTAGCGCGATTGACAGTGGTGTAGCAGGGCGCAAACTAACCGCTGAAAAAGTTGCAGACGCAATAAAAGCTACTGGCATAGAAAACAAAGTAAAACACCGTAAAATAATCATTCCCGGAAAAGCATCACGCATCAGCGGCGAAATCGAAGAACTCAGCGGCTGGAAAGTCCTTGTTGGCCCACGCGACAGCAGTGAGATAGCAAAATATCTCATTGACAAATGGCAACAATAACTCTCCTTTTATTTTATTTTCTTTTTTTCTTTATTTTTTTTATTTATATCACTAAAAAGTTAACAAGGTCCAAAATTATTTGTTCACGTAAAAATTAAACTCATTTCACACAATACAACTCTTCTTTCCATTAATAGACCTGTTTTTCTTCAATCATCATAGAAAATTTTTGGAAACCTTATTATTGTGACTTTTACTTCTAACGTGCTGCAATAAACGCTAACATGTCAGAAGGCATATTTGAAATGAATAACATCAAAAATACTCGAAGTATCTGTCCTGAATGCCTAAAGGTTCTTGATGCAACAATCTATGAAGAAGATGGAAAAGTTTTCATCAAAAAGACTTGTCCAGAACATGGATTATTTAATGAACTTTACTGGTCAGATTATGAACATTATGTACGTGCAGAAAAACTCCGTTTCGATGGTGAAGGTTTATCCAACCCTCAAACTGAGAAAAAAAATGAGTGTCCTCTTGACTGTGGAATCTGTCCACAACACAAATCACACACCGCACTTGCAATAATTGATGTCACTAACAGATGTAATTTAACTTGTCCAGTCTGTTTTGCTAATGCTACCGCAGCCGGATATGTGTATGAACCAACAAAAGAACAAGTTTATGGTATGCTTGAAAATTTACGCGCTAACAAACCTGTTCCTGCTACGGCATTGCAGTTTTCAGGTGGTGAACCAACTATTCGAAAGGAGTTACCAGAGTTTATACGCAAAGCTAAAGAGCTTGGTTTTAGTCACGTAGAAGTAAATACTAACGGTTTACGCATATCACAAAGTGTAGAATACGCTAAAGAATTAAAAGACGCTGGTGCAAGCACAATTTACTTACAGTTCGATGGTTTAACATCAGATGTTTACAAGTTTATACGTGGTGTTGATCTTCTTGACATAAAAATGAAAGCTGTTGAAAACCTTCGAAAAGCCGGTCTTACTAGTGTTGTTCTAGTTGTCACTTTGGTAAAAGGTGTAAATGATCATCAACTTGGTGATATTATCAATTTTGCTGTCAAAAACTTTGACGTTATACGTTGTATAAACGTTCAACCAGTCAGCCTTTGTGGACGTTTACCACAACAAGACCGAGAAAACATGCGTGTCACTATTACTGATTTTATGAAAAACGTTGAAAAACAAACAAATGGTGTCATAAAAGCCTCTGACTTTTATCCTGTACCCACAGTTGCTCCAATAGCAAAGGCTATAGGTGCATTAAAAGATCATCGGTACATAGAATTCACTGCTCATCCCCACTGTGGCATGGCTACTTATCTGTTAATTGAAGAAGGCAAAATCATACCAATCACTCAATTGGCTAATGTTGACAAATTTGTTGCAACAATGTCTAAAGTTTATGAACTTGCATCAAAGGGCAATAAAACTGAAGCTAAACTCCGTTTAGCTGGTGCTATGCGGCATGTCAAATTTGGTTTCTTGCGTAAATATGTACTTGGCGTTATCACAAAAGGTGACTACCAATCTCTTGGTGACTTACAACGTAAATCTATATTGCTTGCATCAATGCATTTTATGGATCCATACAATTTTGACCTTGAACGTGTGGAACAATGTTTAATTCATTATGCTGTTCCAGACGGAAGAATCATACCATTTTGTACAATGAACTCAATTCATAGACAGGAAATAGAAAAGAAACTTGGCGTTCCAATCAAAGAATGGAAAGAGCAGCATAAGGTTGAAATAACTCAGACATTATAGACACAAAGAAATACTAGGTTAATTGGTGAAAAGTAATGGGCGGAAAAAAGAAGCTCGGTATAAAACAAATGGAAAAGCAGCAAGTGAAATCTGATGAAGACAAAGCTGCAAAGGACGCGAAAAAGAAAGAGAAAGCAGGTCCACCACGTGAAAAGAAGCAGTTAGCAATCCTGCCTCCTGACGTTAAAGACCAAAAAATTGTTTCTGAAGTCAAGAAAATGGGTGCTCTAACACCTTATGTGATAGCTACACGTTTTGGTGTACGTATTAGTGCAGCTAAAGTTTTTCTAGAACAGCTTGAAGCAGCTGGTCAAATTCAGCTTGTTTCTGGTAGTCACAGTCTAAAAATCTACAAAGCCGCAGCTTAAAAACTGCGAAACTTTAAACATTTTTATTTATTAACAATTAGGCAGTTTGTTTTATGAGTTTTCCACAAAATTTGTACACAACTGAGGAATTATTAGTAGCTAAAGAATTGCTTCATCAGGGTTATAAGCACGATTTAAATGTTGATGGCACAGTAGAGTTTAAAGCTAAAGTTAATCAAGCAATAGAACACTTAAAAACTTCAGGATACTATGACTTTTTAAGGACATATATTAAAGAAATAACTGAAATCGATGGAGTAACACAGTTAAGGGAAACTGAAATTGCAATCTGGGCTAATCAGTATGCTGTGGAAAATCCTGTGGATGCTGCCAGTTTATTTGTTCAGAAAGCTTATAGTATGAAAGAGTATCTTGATGGTGAGCTCTATTATGGTGGAAATGCTGAGAAACGTTCAGTAATAAAACGTGTAGAATTTTTACAGGTATTAAAAGAAAAAGCTGTTGACTCTTTTGTAGAACAAGAGTGTCAACGTTTGCTTGATTTGTGGTCTGAGAGTTCATTAACTTTCTAGTGCTGTATTTTCTGGAGTCGTAGTTGGTAATAATTCTATTTTTATTGTTGTTCCACTTTTTGCGACTTTAAATAGTTCAAGGTTTTTAGTGATTTTTCCAAGTATGTTTACTGGACTGTAGGGTTGTGAATTGCCATAAAACACGCATAAAGCACTGCTCATAGGCCAAAAAGCAATAGTGCCAGTTTCAACGGTTGGTTTGGCTTTTTCTTTTCCCATTTTTATAGGAATTTCAAAATAGATTTCTTCTTTGTAGAGGGCAATTCTGCTTACTATTGGTAGTTTGTGGATTATCATATCAATGGTTCTTGGTGCTTTAAACTTTGTTAATTCACCTTCTGCTTCACCTATATTTTCCAGAATGAATTTTATTTTTATACGAGAGATGTTTTCTTCAATACTCAAATTTTACGCCTCAAGAGAAAACCCAATTTATGATTTGAATAATATGTTATATGTGATGAAAATATTTAACCTTTTATAATATCTCTATTTGTAATCAATAATTTATTTGATGTTTTATATTTTTATGGTAAATCATCTGTGTATATATTTATCTCGATTTATAATACCTCAAAAGGTAATGTCAATAGGTTAAACCTGAATTCCCGTGTAAATTTTAACCTACAAAATGAAAAAACCAATAACACACCCGATTTCTGAAATAAGGCATAAAATAAACTTTACACAATTTTCATCAACTTCAGTAGGTCAAACTATTTTAACCCACACGCTAACAACGATACTGGCGATAAATGGTTATTTTTGAAAAAAGAACTCTATTATACGTTTTTTAAAATGTAGGTTAAAATATTCCTGGGAATTCAGGGTTAAACATACTCAAAAAGTGGCTGTGTTTGCTAATTGGCTATCTTTTTTACCTATTACCGGCTTTGGGACAAAATTATTCAGTTCCCATCATCAAAACCTTTTCATCCTCAACCGACAACACAACATCCCTAATATAAACCTCAGCACCATACTCAGCCAAAAAACAAAGCACCCTCTCCAAATCCGACTCCCTAACAATAATAACACTACGCACCAACTTTACATGAGCAACATCCTCAAGCAAACCCCGCACATGATGCACATACCGACCACCATGACTACTAACCGTCTGACCATAAAACTTTTGCACAAACCTATTAAGAACAGTCTTACCATTACTTGCCCCAATATTATTTTTGTAGACTCGAAAAGCCACTAATTTACCATACATGTTTTGCACTTAATCACACACAATCATATTAACCCTAGTTTTTGTACTAAATACAAGTAACATTTATAAAGCTATCCCACCAACATATAACAACAGACAGCTAAGAGGTGACATAACATAAAAATAACCGCCACCACTAAAAATCAACAAAAACTAACCAACCTAATACAACAACTAAAAACAGACAAATTCCAATACAAAGAAAAAACACCAACCCCCATCAACTGGACCAACTATGATTTAGCACAGACAAATGAAATAAACGACATGCTCCTGCTCATACGCGACATAGTAAAACAGGCCGCCTACAATCTAGACCTACCCTATGCTCCTGAACATAGAGCTATACTTACCCCATAAATCAAAGTGTACCATAATAGAATTATGAAAAACATAAAATATACCAAACCAAGCGAAGACTTAAAAAAAGTAAAATTCGGCGACAAAAGACTAAACAACCGCTTAACAAAAACAATAAAAACACTAGAACAACAAAACAAAACATCAATATTAAGCAGCTGCGGCAACAAACACGCAGCAAAAGCATTCTACGCACTACTAAGCAACGAAAAATTCTCAAAACAACAAATCAAAACAGAAGCAATAAAAGCAACAACAAACAAAATAAAAAATACGCAAACACCAAAAATACTACTAGTACCTCTTAACATTTAAAACTTTACAAAATTACGGGATACAACCTCCTAAGCTTCACCCTTGCATCCTCAGCAGTAAAATGCCAATTCACACCATG
>WRNB01000039.1 GCA_009776805.1 Candidatus Bathycorpusculum grumuli
TTTGAAATGATAATAGAAGTCGCAAAACAAATACCCAACACCAAATTCATCATCGCAGGCCGCGGAGGCGGCACAAACAACCCCTACTACAACAAACTCACCACCCTAAAACCAAACAACGTCGAACTATACACCGACACACCCCGCAACGAAATCACAAACCTACTAGGCAAAGCCAAAATATACCTACACTGCATGATCGGCGAACACTTCGGCATAAGCATAGGAGAAGCCATGGCCGCCGGCTGCATCCCAGTCATACACACACACGGAGGCCCCATAGAAATCGCAGGCGAACACGGATTTACCTTTAACGACCTTAAAAGCTGCGTAGAAGCTGTCAAAAAAGCTTTAGAATGCGAAACAGACATAAACGCTATTGTTAAACGCGCAGAAACATTTAGCGACGACGCTTTTAAAAAACGTTTTATGGACGTTTTGGAAAAAAACGACTACCTATAGTGATAATTGCTCGGTACCTTGTGTATCCAAAAACTAATTAACAGCAATTGTATAGTCAATCAAGTTCTATTATTACGTGATATATATGGTTGAAAAAGTTGATGTTGTTCTCTTAACCAAAAACAGTTTAAAACCTTGTCTAAAAGAATGCATTGACTCTGCATATGCGAATCTTCCGGTAGGTCGTGTTCTTGTTGTGGATGGTGGCAGTACTGATGGCACAGTAGATTTTTTAAAAACTTATTCAAACGTGGAAGTTATTGAGGATAAAAATGGTAATCGTGCCACCGCTCGACAGAAAGGTATTGAAGCTGTAAAAACTAGTTGGCATTTACATTTAGACTCTGATGTTATTTTATGCAAAAATTGGTGGGTTGATGCACAAAAATTTTTACAACCAGACGTAGGTGCCATTTGGGGTGTTACAGTTCCTGGAGATAAACACGTTTACAATATTACTAAATCCATGGCGATGCTTTATCGCAAAAACGTTTTAGACTACATAATAGCGCAACAGCATCTAAAACGCTATCTAACTCATGATACTCTTATCCGAACGGAAACTGTTAGAGATATCCATATACCATCTGATTTACATATTTGGGAAGATCACTATATTGGGCAACATATTGTCGCTAAAAATTTTAAATGGTTAACCACGCGGAAACCATGTTGTATACATTATTTTCATGAACGTAGAGGTTTTGAAGACTTTATCAACAGTGGTAAACTTGCAAGAAGAGTACATTCTTACAGTAACCAACAAGTGTTATTACGTTTAGGTTTAGCCATTCCTAAATCATTATGGATTATACTTGTTACAGGTGATTTTAAAGCAGCAAAATTACAACTTGAAAACTATGTAGGTTTAACAAAAGGCTGGTTTGGAAGTACCTAACACGGCTGAACTCAAACCAAAAACATTTCCTCTACAGTTTGCACAAAAATTTTATTCATAAAATTTTAAATAATGTTTCTATTTTTGCAAACATGATTCTATGTTTTCTATCCAAACAGGTATAGGTGACTCAAGTTTATTTAACAATTTTTCAGTGTTAATTTTTTGCTGATTAGTTAATAGTTTTTTTGCAGTTGTGATAATACGATTAGTGTTGCGAATAATTTGAATTGGAAAACCTTTCTTGAACAGATATTGTGCTTGTGTGTCCCAGAAATGGAAATTTATTGTTGGAATTCCACAAAGTGCTGTTTCACGACAAGCTGTTCCACCACTACCAACCATTAAATCAATATATGGCATAAGTTGTGCCGTTAAAACTGGTTTTGGCGGAACCCAAACATTAGGTATATTTTCAAATTTTGTTTTCTCCTCTTCATAACGTGCTAAGTAGACAACTGTGCCTATTTTAGCAAGTTCATGTAACAATTTTTCAGAATTGATTTTCACATCTTTGCAGTAAACTGCTTGATATTCGGCATCACGAAAAAGAATAATTGGTTTTTTTTGTTTACCAAGTGTTTTAAGCCAGTTTGGTTTTTCAAACTCTGCACCTACATACGCTAATTCCTCCAATCCGTCATAATGTATGATTTGAGATTTAGAAATGCCAAATTTGCTCCATGATTTGCCAAAACATTTTGGTGCTACAAGGTAATCCACTAACGGGCAGACCAGTTTAGCAACTGAATATGCAAAAATAGTATCGTTAGCGTATACAATTGGAATTTTAAGCCCAAATGCTGTTCGAATAGCGGCAACATCACCGTGTGTCCATAATACTTTTGGGTAACCCGTTTTGTCAAATAGGTTTAAAAATTCTAAAACCCGTTTTTGTTCAACTGCTAATTTTTCTCTAAGTGTAGCTCCATACTCGCCTATCGTTTCATAAGGCACTTTTAGAACATTTAGCATATCTGTTGTTTGGGTTTGTTTTTTTGCAGTGACTATGGTTGAGTAGCCTTTTTTGTGTAGGACAGGCAACATACTATTTATGGCGATGCTAATTTTAGGTGTAACTGTATCTAACCAAACATCAGGTATAGGCATAGATATCCAACTGTAAAAGTGTAAACATACATTATAAATTTATCCAAACACGCAATTAGTCCAAATAAATAATTGAAAAACAAATTGGCGTATTTGTTATTCTTTTTGTGTTGTTAGCCACTGTCGATATTTTTGATCTACTTCTATAGCACTGTTGAGTAGTATACTTGGTGTAAGCGAAGTAACATACCGTATATCTTTTGGCAAACAATGTCGTCCAATACCGTCACGTGCCTCTGGCAAGTCAACGTTCCATTTGGTATTCATAGCTTCTCGTAACTCATCAAAATTCAAATCTATGTGTGCACACATCATTTTAAGATTTTCAGCAAAAGCAATTTGTAAATAGCGATGACTGTTTTCAATGATTTTACACATTTCTGCCACTTCCACGCTACTAACTTTATGCATCGGAATACCTAGTTGGTCTTTATAGAATTTCATGCCTGCCTCTAAACTTTCTGTATTAACTCCACCAATTACTCTAACTTGATTTACACCATATTTGTCTTCTTGATCTGCCCAATAACGATGTGGTGCATGAACAAGCAAAACTTTATTTTTGAAAATTTCTTCAAAAATTTTTTTTGACGTACCCGGTAAAATGGTGCTTTCAATAGCAACTAGAGTTGTTATATCGGCTTTTTCAGCGATTTTTTTTGAAACTTGAAAAACTGCTGTGAGATCTGCCTGATTATTAATTTGACCAGTAGTGACACATATTATGTAAACATCTGCTTTTGGCAGCTGATCCCATTGGGTGGTTGCTTTAAATTTTCCTTTTTGAATTCCATATTCAACTGCTACTGGATTAATATCTAAGCCCCAAACATTGTAACCTTTTGTAGTAATGTATTTAGCAACTGGAAAACCGATTTGGCCAAGACCTATAACACATACAGTCATTTCAACAACATCCTGCGGTATATAATGTCAAAGATAGCGTGTTTTATTAATCATTCCTATGAGAAAATAACTCTGCAAGTTGGTTAAGTCGTTTGTCAAACAGTAGAGCTATAAAAATTAGTAGTATTTAGCTCAGTGAAAGCACGGTTTTTCTTGCACGTTTTAAATCAGAATTTAAACTTTTATTGTGTTTTGTTCATCAAATATTTTGATGTTAGACTGCGCAACAATTCCAATAAAATTCTCCAAAAACACAACAAACACGAACATAAAAACAACACAATGATTGAGGATACTTCTAACGTTTTTGCACAGTCTGATATTTCATGTTTATGCATATGTGTTCAATCGAGCTAAACGTTTGCAAAAATTGTTATAATTTTTGCTCACTTTGAATGTTGTTATTTATTTTATTTTGATAAATTGACAGCCTATTTGTTTTGCTGCTTTCTCGTCATTATCTAGGTTACCGATGAATAGTGTATCCTTTGTGGTGCTGTCAAGTTTGGTTATTGCCATTTTTAATTGTTCAGCTCGGATAAATGAGTCTTCTCGAGTAAACACTGCATCAAATTGTAGATTAAATTTTTGACAAATTTTGTGAACTGTTTCTTTACCCTGCATTGTCACTAATGCTTTAGGTAGTTTAACGTGTTGTCTGTAGAATTGCATACCTTCTTCATGAATTGTAATTTTATCAATTATAGCCAATTCAAAATCTGTCCAAACTTTAAAGATCTGTTCTAGAGTTTTAGGATTTTTAACTTGTTCTACTGTTTTTAACAGAGATTTGCTTTCTGTTATACCTGTTAACTCACTGAATTTTTTACACACAGCTGGATAATCGATTGGCAAATCAAGCAATGTTCCATCTAAATCAAAAATGATAGTATTAAACATTTAAGTATACATTGCTCCTAACACTTTATTATCTTTCACAATACGTCCCGGGGTGTCCATGTGACGTATCCAATATATGTCTGATGCTAAAGGATTATATTTTTCAAGTTTAGGCAATTCTTCTTTGTACGCCATTTTTGTGTACAAATAAGGAATATTTATGCGGTAATCATTGAAGAAGACCTTGCTGGCGTAACTAAAAAAAAATGACGTAGTAAACATGCGCCCCGGATTAATTTCAGTTACACATGGTACACCTTTAACGTTTTCTTTCAAATCAACACTTGCAATTCCAGTAAAATTTGGGTCAATGGCTAAAACGGCTTCAGTGCTAATCTTGTTAACCGTGTTTTCATGCACTGTTTTTTGTACAGCAGGCGTACCCATAATACCTGAGGGCGCAAGATACGCGTAAATATATTCAAGACGTTCACGCGCCATTGAAGTTACAAGTTCACCGTTGCGCCACAAACTATGAAATGCAATATTTCTTCCCGGCAACATTTCCTGCGCAATAAATTCCCAATCTACATTACGAGCACGCCAATAATTAATCCATGAAACAGCTGTTTCACGATTACTTGCAGGTGTACTTCCCATACCACCTGCACCACGTGTAGCTCTTATCCATATAGGAGAACCCAACTCTGCAAACGCCTGATCAATATCAGATTCACATTTAATTACAATTGTTTTAGCTACTGCTATACCCTTATTTTTCCAAGCAATAGCCGAAGCAAGTTTATCTTGACAAGCTTTTACTGCTTGCTTCGAAGGCAAAAAAGTTGTCGCTTCAAGTTTTTCGCGATACTCCGACACAACTTCCACTTCAGCATCAGGTTGGGCATGTAAAAAATCAATTTTTTCTTTACGAATAACCTCATTTAGCCTATCAATGTAACTTGAGTCCTTGGCTTTTGGCACCAAATATTTAGTGTCAGCAAGCATTGTATGCAAATAATATTCACTAGCTTCTGTTCCTACAACATAAAATTTTTCAGGAGCCACCATTAAGGACTTTACAAAATTTATACCTGCTGGACCACCAGCACCTGTACAAAGTACACGTTTTGTCAACCAAATCTACCTCACCATTAATTTACTGACCTGCCGTCTTACACCACGTTTAATGCAGATTTAATTTGACCTATACAAATACAAATTTATATTTGTATCCAAAGAATCATACAGACAACCTTAAAAACAAAAATGTTACCCTAACCCAATAGCGATACACAAATGTGGGCCGGTCGTCTAGCCTGGTTAGGAC
Organism: Candidatus Bathycorpusculum grumuli; assembly: GCA_009776805.1. Lineage (GTDB taxonomy): Archaea > Thermoproteota > Bathyarchaeia > Bathyarchaeales > Bathycorpusculaceae > Bathycorpusculum > Bathycorpusculum grumuli. The sequence continues at coordinate 5,547 of WRNB01000039.1, forward strand.
GTTGGCTTTACGAGCCAAAGGTCGCCGGTTCAAGTCCGGCTCGGCCCACCAAACAAACACAATTATCTAAACAACATTTACACCTGTTTTTGTTAGAAGTGATTTAATTAAAATTGTTTTTAGCTTTTCTTAAAATTTTACTTTTTAGTTTGAACCATCACCTTAAAGATTCAAAACAGCAGCACAGGGTATATAATGCGTGATGAAGATGTTACGTGTGGTGACTTAGGAAAAAATTACTTATGCACTATGGAACCATCAAGCAATAATTTGCAAAAAATATAGAAAAACAGCATCGTTAAAGCCATAAATAAGTAAAAACAAGCCATTTTGAAGTTAAAAAATTACGTGATTGCATAAGTTATTGGCTAATAGCTCCTAAGTGATGGAAAACCAATAATTTACTGTTGAGATGTGACAACTAAATGACAGATAAAAAAAGAAGTGCCAAAATGCCCATCAACCATTTTTTCATGGTGGACAGTAGTAATTCACGTGAGAACACAGTGTACTACTACACTATTCTGTACAAGTTTTTGTTCATGAAATGTACCGTTATGTACACGTTTCTCCATAAAACATCCACGTTTTTACACGTTTTATCATTCATGAAATTTCTCACAAAAACGTACAAGAACAGTGAGTACACCCTCAGAACAAACAAAACGTCCACTGTGTAATAATTCTACTACAAATACATCCTATCACAATACACTTATCCACGTTTCATCCACACTTTTCTTGTGAACAAACCAAAATGATAACGAACACCAATACACAGTGTCACGTTTGTTTATTGTGAGACGTAAGAACAACATATCATACCCGTTCTGTACAAAACAATTACAAACACAGCAAACCTTATACTCAAAAAATTAAACCCACAACACTAACACACAATTAGATATAAACTCTTACAATTTAGAGAAATAAAGAGAAAACATTTTGTTTAACTGAACACAAAACACAATTACACATGATTAATCGATGTATAAAAACACAAAAAACATACAACCACACCAATAAAACTGTCAAAACAATAATAAAGACTTACATCTAATAATATTTCACCAAAGCCCAACCGTTTAAAACATAATTAACAACAGTTGAAGAAAATGAAGACAACTATTGCAGTGCTTAGTAAGAAAAATAAACCCATATTACCAATAGTTATTGATGTATTAAAAAATAATATAGATGGACATTCTTTGAATTTTACAGTTGCCAGCCCTGAAAAAATTTTGACACACAAAAGCCCAGATATATTAAACAAACAAAACATCAAATCTTCCACTATTATAGGATGCACTTTCACTAAAGAAGCAAAAAAAACTTACAATTTTCTACAAATAGAAAAATCTACAATCCTTTTTGAAGGCACCATCTATACACCAGAAATCAAAGAAAATTTCGTACAAGAAACCACCAGATTTGTTCACAACGAAACACAACTACAAACATTTATAGAAAAAACTGAAGGCGATTATTCTTTATTTAAACTAAAAAACCAAGAAATAAACGTAATAAGAGATCCATTAGGTGTACAACCTCTGTATTATGGTGAAAACAAAGAGATAGCGGCGTTTGCATCAAACCGCAAAACACTGTGGCAATTAGGTATAGATAAAATTTGGTCTTTTCCACCAGGTAATTTGTGTTTGTTGAATAAAACAGGTTTTCAGTTTAAACCAATTAAAACCTTAACTTATGCTGAGTCTAAACAGATTTTAATGAAGGATGCAACAGCAGAATTGCAAAAACTCTTAGAACAAGCAGTTAAAAAACGAGTTAATGGACTTGAAAAAGTTACAGTTGCGTTTTCAGGCGGATTAGATAGCAGTCTAATTGCGTATATAGCAAATAAATGTGGGGTTAAAGTGGATTTAGTTCATGTTAGCCTTGAAAATGAGTTTGAAGTTGAAGCTGCTTTTGAGGCATCAGAAGAATTGGGGTTGCCCATGAAAGCATATTTTTTTAAAGAGTCAGATGTGGAAAGGGTGTTGTCTCAAGTTGTGAATCTGATTGAGGAAGCAGATCCTGTTAAATTAGCTATTGGTGTACCATTTTATTGGACTGCTATGAGGACTCAAGAAGCAGGTCATAGTGTTTTGCTTGCTGGACAGGGTGCAGATGAATTATTTGGTGGCTATCACAGATATGTTAAGGAATATTGCACAGAGGGTGGTGTAAAAGTTCGGCAGTTAATGTTTAATGATATTGTAAAAATGTATGAGAATAATATAGAGCGAGATAAAAAAATTTGTGAAAGTTTGGGTGTAGAGTTGCGGTTGCCTTTTTGTAGTTTTGATTTGGCAGAGTTTGCAATTGGTTTACCTGTTGAGTTAAAGTTTGAATCAAAGCAGGATTCTCTTCGAAAGATGGTGTTGCGCAGGGTTGCAGCTAATTTAGGCTTACCAGAGTTAATTGTTAATAAACCAAAAAAAGCCATACAATACTCTACAGGTATTAACAATGCAATAAAGCGTATTGCACAAAAGAATAATCAGACAGTTAAGGAATACGTAATTGAACTCTTTCAAAAATATCATCAATAGATTAATTTGGAGAAAGGATAAAAAGGGATTGTCTCTCATGTGAGAGGTTTTTTACACTGTTTCGCTAAAAGCTTTTTACAGAAACGTTTATTCAATTATTTGAATTGCGCCTTCTGGACATTGGGCTTCACATGCTCTGCATACAAGGCAATCATTCACTTTTTCTGCAACAGCTTTACCGTCTTTAATCTCGTAAACCATTACAGGACAAGTATTTACACATGTTTCGCAACCAGTGCATTTTGGGTCAACAACGATTTTTACCATTTTGACATCCTCTATTAATTTTTGAAATGCAAGTTTGTAAAATAAAAGGTTTTAGGTAAATTCTAATATTTTCGCACATATTCAACTCGGCTGAGCCAAAACCAGATTTACAAATAAAAAAAATAAAACATGCCACAACAAGACTATTGATAAGAAATCACAGCAACAACAAACCTTGAACCAACAAACAACAAACAACAAAAACATATTAACCATGCCAACAGCAAAAACAATACCAAAAACATACTACCATAAAGCATCTTGACCTAGCACATAACAACAAAAGAATACTATTTACTATTCACACTACGTAGAACCACCAAGAAAAAATACAAACAAACATACAAGAATATAACAAATAATCACTACACAACACAAAAAACAGACAAACAAACATCTTACCAAAAATGCATTATCACCTGTTGACTTTCTAACTCAACACTACAAACGTAATTTAACTGAAAAAAAGTTTTCTTGTTGACAAACAAAAGTTCAACGACACAATACGACAACAAGATGATGGACGACAACAATCGGTCATACATACAGTTACCCTGTTAAATAATATACATACGACACATGTGAACCTGACACAGTTTGACCTAAAACTCAATATTACTATAAATTAAGAATCTGTATTCAGCAACAATAAACACCGCCAAACAACAAATTTTTCCACAAACCAACATACATCAACACAAATAACAACACTACCCACACACTCACATATAAAATAACAAAAAAACAACTTGACACAATATAGAAGTTTAAATTACATGGACATGTGTATCTCAAATGGACGTTCGAAATAATTCTTGTTTCTCATGTTTTCCACAATTATTGACTTGCTGCAATGTGAAAAACAGGACAATGCCTATCCATTTTGCTAAAAAATATACTACTAAATACATGTTCTAAGATTAGATTTTAAAATTCGCCTTCATGGAAATAATAATTTTCTTCTTTTTTTGAGCCAAAACCGCGTACACCATGCTGCTTTAGTTTACATTTTAACTCGTGAGCTTGTTTCTGTGTTAATTCGCCTCTTTTTTGGAGATATAAAATAATTTCTTGCGCCTGCTCATCAGTATCACATCTGCGTATGAAATCTATTGCTGAAGGATTAAAATTATGTAATTTATCAACTGGCTTAATTGGTTTAAGAAATTCTTTTTCACAAACATCTTTAATTTCAACAATTTTTTCTGCTTCTTCTGGATTATCACAAACAGCGTCTATAGACACTTTATTTTCAGAATCCTCTTCAAGTTCACGATACAAATTAGGAAACATTTTCTTAAGTGAGCTTTTATCAACAGCCATAACAATCAACATAGATAATACAATAGAGCTTTAAGTCTTTTTTGAAAAATTTACCACCCATCAGGGCAAAAATTGTTTTGTAGCATCCTCTTTAAGCAACTTTTCAAGTTCAAAAATTTTTAAACCTTTAATTTCATCACCAAATATATCACATTTTCGTTTCTTACCCACTTCATCTAAACTGCGAACAGTTATTTCTAAACTAAATTGTGCGTCAGTTTCAGCATAAATATGATAGGACAAAAACGTTACACCATGTTTGTTAACTCTATCCCAACATGACCGATGTATTGTTATATTGGAGATTTTTAAAAGTTCAAGAATTTGTTTTGGCGAATCAGCATAAACAGCAATGTCAATATCACTACCAATTCTTGCAGTACCACGCCACACACTACCAATCAACAAAGGAAAAAACACGTCTAAAAGTTTCATAATTTTAAGTGCTTCTTGCCGCATTAAAATTAAACGTTGTTTTCTTGTTGACCCTTCTTTTTCTTCAGCAAACCTATCAAGCTCCAAAGCAACTTCAAGATTTGAAGGTAAAAAGTGAACACACAAAGTTTGAGCCGCTTTAAGTTTAGCCTGTCTATATTCTTTTTCAGCACCATAATAAAGTAGAACCGCTGCTTCACGAGAAACTCGACTCTGCACATCATTAATATTGCCCATGATTTAATAATCATTGTTTAAAGTAAAGAATTTTATGGTAAAAAAAAGTTTTCCAAACGATAATCAAGTAAAAAATGTTAAACGACGAATAACTTGATTAACATGTTTTTACACTAACACAAAAAGTAGAGTGTAGTAAATGAGTTTATCCGAAGTTGAGCTTGAAATATTGGAAAACATGCTTTTAAATTGTAAACCAATGCTTGTCACACAGATTGTTAGTGAACCAAAGGATGTATCAGCTACAAACATGTATCTTGCAGGGCTTACTCAAAAAGGGTACGTAGATTCACCTCAAAAAGAACTATACACATTAACAGATGAAGGAAAAAAAGCTCTTGGAATTCAACCGATAACTAAAGAAATTGCTAAAAACATAATTGCTTATGCACCGCATGATAAATCCTTCAATTTTTATGTTGATACTGATAAATCGTTACATATACATGCTCACAGTTTACATGATTTTGTAAACAAACTATCCAAAATTGATTTAAAAATCATAGAGTTCCACATAAATAGAAACGATTTTGAAACTTGGTTTGAACGTTTAGGTGACCAAGAATTAGCTAAAAAAACAGCAATTATTAAAAAAAGAAAAGTTACTGGAGAACAGCTACGCGTATTACTACAGACCACAGTTGAACAGCATTGTCAAAAGTTAATGGAATTAACAGAACAGCCACATTCAAATTTAAGTGAGACAGAACAGCTGCATAAACATCATTAAAAAAAAATTACACGCGGATCATGTCCTAAGTTAAGTAAAGGGATCAAATTTCTGTCTAAAAAACAAAGTTTACAAACAAACCAAAGATATATTCACTACAAAACACGTTTTTAAACATAAAACACGTCTCACTTTCAACAAACACTCCAACTAAAACATTTCACAACACCATTATACATGAAAATAATTACTTTTTTAGTACACTACGCAATCAATTATAGACAACCTCCAAAAGCTCACAGTTTACACTTCAAATCAACAAAAACAAAAAAACACAACAAATACAACATAGGCGACCTCCGAAAACATATATTTTCCCAAAAATCACATACCAAAAACAGTGTAACTATGTTACCTAGTTTTCTGAAATGGGGTTTTCGGAGGCTGCCCATACAAATTTACCCACATTACCTCTACCATTAATAACTAAGATTTTCTGAGGTTACCTATAGAAAAAATGAAATAGGTAAACCTACAATATTGATGAACGGTAATGTTTAGGTGAACGATCGAATTGTAACGGCAAAAATTCCTGAAGAAGTTTACAAAGAATTTGCGTTACGCATTCCTGAAGGCGAAAGAGGTAGTTTTATCCGTGAAGCAATTAGCGAAAAATTGCAAAAAACACCTAAACCTGACAAACTTTTAGCAATAGAAGAACGAATAAACAGACTTGAAAGTGAACTAGAACAAGTAAGAAAATACCTTTCTGACCTAGAGCTTTTAACTTTTGAACAGGGTACAGTTGACTTGCACAGTTTATGCACCGATGAAACAGATCGTAAAATCATTGATTACCTTTCACATTATAAAGGTGCAACCACACCTGAATTAGCTGAATACCTAAAAAGCAACCGATGGATAGTATTAAACAGGTTACAAAAAATACAAAAAGCTTCCAAAAAGAAACATGGTAAATCCGTAATCGAATATTACGGAGGTGAACGTTCAGGCAAAAAGAAAGCATGGTGGATTAATCAAGATACAACAAACAAAGAAGTTGAATAAGATAATTCAAACAGACATTTATTTTCAGCTGAACTGAAAATTTAACAGTGTCAGCCACCATACATCATTAAATGATTTTCACATTTTTTTATAATATTTTTCCCATTTTTTTATTAATTTCACTTAGAATTTGTATTCACTAAACAAAACCCCATTCATGTCAAACCATTTTTTCCGTTATCCTTATACGGCAAGAAATGCGAATAACACCATATTTAAACTGATACAACATTAACTGATGGAAAAATCACCGTACAATGACGCTATAGTTACTGAATACAAATCTAACATTAACCTTCATTTTTTCCACAATATATACTGAAATCATGTTGCGCATAATTGTGTTTTTGTGAGTTTTAACCAAAACTTGGTTTGCTAATACTTTTCTTCTTTGTATCAGCTATCTAATTGTTTTTTCTTTCTTCTTTGATCTTTTGATAATTGGGAGTTACCTATTTTTATTTCGTGTACTGCTGTTTTGCCTATTTTATTGCCAAATATATCGTTTTTGCGACAAAGTCGTCACCTTTGTGAATTTTACGACAGTTAATGTTTTGTATCATTCGTTCTGTTCTAAAACTTTCTTTGGCTAGTCTTCCTTTCATTTGATTGTTTGATAGCGTGATACGTTTTTGGCATTTCTAAGTCAGCCCATAGTCCAAAGCCGCCTAAACTATCTTTCTGCACTAAAATTTCCTAATCCGAAAAAATCATTATCCTAAAAAGCATTTACAACACAAACGTTTAATTTACTTCCATCAACACAATAACTTTACTCAATAAATTAAAACTTTGACAAAAACATCTATACCCTCAGTGGGTTCGTAGTCTAGCATGGATCAAGGCATCGGCCTCCGGAGCCGAGAATCCTGGGTTCAAATCCCAGCGGACCCGCCAATATACATCACTTTTTTACTGCATGTCTTCTTTAAACAACTACTTCAACTGACCCTTAGAAAACCAAACCAATGCTCCTATATTTTGCTTCTCAATTACAGCACCATCCTAAGAGCCTCTCTAGGCAACATCTAGCTGTGTTTCAAAACTAGTTTATTTTCAAATTTCAACACGTTTATAACCAAACCAAAAAAAATCACACATATCCCAAAATTTAGAGTACTAAATAGTCTTGCGAACCAAACACATCAACCGTGTACGAAACGACAAACACGCACACACAACACACCAAACATTACCTTACCAATACACAAAACACCCCTCAACACAACCACATAAAAAAATTGTTTTTCTTTGTTTTTCCACTAAAAATGTAAAAACATACGCAGTTTTCGGACAGCTTTTCCTGATTAGATAACCACATGTTTTCAATTAATACATAATAGCCTTTAGCCTTTATTATTTTTGCACACAAAAACTAAACAAAACCACAACTATCAAATGATGTAGCGTTCCAAAATAAAGTGATTTTTTACAAGTCTATCATTTTATTTGTTATCCATAAATCTAATCATGATTTTTATCTACAAAATTTGAAAAACCTGCTGATTATTCATGGAACTAACACGAATTTGTCACTACATTAAATTAACTATCTAAAGTGGTACACTACCAAATAATCAAAACAGACATATAAAACACAAAAACCACACAACCATACCAATAAAACCATCAAAACAACAATAAAAACAAACATCAAATACATGTTTTCGCTAAATACAACAATAGGTGTTTTCTCCAAAAAAAATTTAACAAGCATTAACATTTTATCTTATCATTGGTGAAGGTTTTGATTGAACAATCGGATTTAATAATCTACACCTTAGGGCATTCAACTCGTACAATTGAAGAATTTGTTGAAATTCTAAAAATCTATGATATCAACATGCTTGTTGACGTACGTGCAATACCGAGAAGTCGATACAACCAACAATTCAATAAAGAAAACTTGATAAACACCATGAAAACTTGTAACATAAAATATTTCGCCCTTCCAAGTATTGGTGGTTTTCGTCGCCCAAAAAATGATTCAATAAATCTTGCTTTAGACCATAGTTTTCGTGGATATGCGGATTTTATGCAGACTAAAGAGTTTACCGAAAACCTGTTAAAAATTGTTGTTTTAGCTAAAGAAAACTGTTTAGCCATGATGTGTTCAGAAGCGTTACCTTGGAGTTGTCATCGAATCCTTATTAGTGATGTGTTAGTAGTCAGACATGTTAAGGTATTGCATATAATTAGTAAAGACAGCGTTCTTGCACATAAACTTAATGAATTAGCTCATGTAGAAGGCACAAAAATTTCTTATCCTCTGTTTAATCCTAATGGAGCTATTCAAAAATCACTTGACGATTTTGGAGCTTGTGACATTTGTGGTAATTTTTAAGTGACATATCATAGCATAAACAAAAATGGCGACATATAACTTATTAATTACTTTTTTACTGCTTTAAACAGGAGATATTTATGACAAAAACAGTCGATAATTTGAAAACTGCCTTTGCAGGCGAATCTCAAGCTAATCGTAAATACCTTGCTTTTGCAAAAAGAGCTGAAATTGAAGGTTTTCCACAAATCGCTAAACTTTTCCGTGCCGCTNCTGAAGCAGAAACAGTTCATGCACATGCTCACCTTAATGTCCTTGGTGAAGTAAAAACTACATCTGAAAACCTCGATGTAGCAGTTAACGGCGAAACTTTTGAATTCACAAACATGTATCCACAATTTATTGAGGAAGCTAAAGCAGAAGGTAACAAAGCAGCTATGATTAGTTTTGATAATGCAAACAAAGTTGAACAAATACACGCTAACCTTTACAAACAAGCAATTGCCAGTCTTGGTAATAAACAGGATATGCCAAAAGCTGACATCAATGTTTGCCCAGTTTGTGGCAACACTTTTGTTGGTGAAACCCCTGATAAATGCCCAATATGTGGTGTAACTAAAGAGAAATTTCAGAAAATAGTTTAAAACTATTTTATTTTTTGTTTCAAAACTGGTTTAAAAAAGAAAAATTAGTTAGATTTTAATTTTTGAGCAAATTGTTGTCCAAATTCAAAACATTTCTTTAGGTCTGTTTCGTCTGGAACCCATTTTATTTCTAATGTAGGTTCATAAACTTCAAAACTAGCCTTCTTAGCCATTTCCATTAATCCACGTACTGCACCTCCTCCCCATCCGTAAGAACCAAAGAATCCCCATAGTTTATCTTTAGGTTTAAGTCCTGTAATGTATGTCATGAATGAACCCATTGTTGGAAAAACACCATTGTTAAGTGTAGGTGAACCTGCAAGGACTGCTTTTGACTCGAGAATTTCTGTTACAGCTTCTGTATTGTTTGACGCGCGTAATTTTAGAATTTTTGTCTCTACATTTTGACTACATATGCCTGCTGCGATCGCACGTGCCATTTTATCTGTGCTTTCCCACATGGTGTCAAAAACTATAACAACTTTATCATGAACTGCTGCTCCGCTACTCCAGTCAAGGTATGCTTGAATTATTTGCATTGGATTTTTACGCCAAATTATTCCATGACTTGGACCTATGATGTCAATAGGTATGCCCATTGTAATAACTTCATTAATTTTCTTCGTAATTAACGGAGCAAATAACATGAGAATGTTCGCATAATATTTAGCTGCTTCTTCCATAAGGATATGATTATCTACTTCATCATCAAAACGATATGAACTAGCAAAATGCTGACCAAACGCGTCATTAGGCAACAGAATTTTATCCTCTTCAATATAAGTCATCATACTATCTGGCCAATGAAGCATTGGTGCTTCAAGAAATTTGAGCGTTTTCTTACCTAATCTAAGTGTGTCACCAGATTTTATAGTTTCTACACTATCAAAAGCATGTCCATAATGTTTAACAAGTTCTTCTTTACCGCGTTGAGTGGACAAAATTTTTGCATTTTTAGCAATTTTTGCCACAATTGGTAAAGCACTCGAATGATCCATCTCCACATGATTAACTATAATGTAATCCAGTTCTTCAAGATTTATAATCTCTGAAATATTACCAACAAGCTCTCCTACAAAAGGTGCTTTAACAGTATCAACAAGTACCGTTTTTTCATCTTTCACAATGTATGCATTATAACTGGTTCCTCTACTGGTAACATAACCGTGAAAGTCACGCATGTTCCAATCAACAACTCCCACACAATATACACCGTCTTTTAACATAGTTTTAACCATAAAACTCACCTTACTATAGTCTACATGTTTATGCCTTTCAAGTTTTCGGTAGACATCTAAAAATATGTAAAAAACCATACGTCCATAACCTACACACAAACATTGCAACATAACTATTTTCACACCAACATAACAAATATTTCAGTCACCAAAATCAAACAAATCCAACATTTTTATGGTCACATAACAATTTAGTCTATTGTGAAAAAGCAACCTGCAAACGTGTACGATAGATATGGACACATGGAAAAACTAATACCCTCCCACGTTACTATATACCTGCTGCAACAACAAAATATAAAGTTCTAATCACAAATAACTTTTAAAAACAAGAGTTCATAAAACCTTGTTTTTAAGACGAATTTAAATATGCCAAAACTCAACTATCAACTAAAGGATCACTATGAAAATTCTCCTAATAAACCCACCACAAACATTCTATCTGAATTCAGAACCACCTGCAGGTAACGTACCTTTGGGTTTAATGTATATTGCTGCTGTACTTGACAAAGCAAATTACCAAGTTGAAATTTTAGATGCTTTCATGGCTGATTCTAAACCACAAAAAAACGGCGATACTATAACTGTAGGTATGCCTTTTAGTCAAATTGAAACAGAAATTCACAACCGAAAACCCGATATCGTTGGCATTTCTGGACCCTTTACCAGCCAAATTGACAACACTTTAAAAGTAAGCAATATAGCAAAAAAAGTTAATCCAAATATCCTCACAATTGCAGGCGGTCCACATGTATCTACTGTACCTAAAAAATTTTTACAAGAAGCTAAAAATGTTGACATTGCAGTTATAGGCGAAGGTGAATATACACTACTTGAAATCGTACAACATCTTGAATGCAAAAAACCATTAAACACTATTTTAGGCATTGCTTACCGCCAAAACAACAACATAATAATTAATGATAACAGACCATTTTTGGAAAACCTTGACGAGTTACCATATCCTGCATATCACCTTGTTGATATGGAACACTACTTAGATAACAAAAAAATTGGTTATCGAAGCTTCCAAAACCGTGCGTTATCCATGGTTACGAGTCGTGGGTGCCCTTTTAACTGCTGCTTCTGCTCAGTTCACCTGCACATGGGTAAAAAATTTCGAGCACATTCAGCACAATATGTCTTAGATCATATCCAACATGTAATTCACAAATACAATGTCAAAAACATTTTTTTTGAAGATGATAATCTAACTTTTGACCTTAAACGATTTGAAACAGTATGTGACGGCATAATTGATCGCAAAATTAAAATTGGTTGGGAAACTCCAAATGGTGTTCGTGCAGACTGTCTAAGTATATCATTACTTAAAAAAATGAAACAATCAGGAGTTATTAGTGTTTTTGTAGGTGTAGAGTCTGGTGATCAAGAAGTTCTAAATAATATCATCTGCAAAAGTCTTGATCTTGCACGTGTAGTTGAATTTGCGAAAAATGCTAAACAAATTGGATTGAAAACTGGCGCGTTTTATATTATTGGTTTTCCTGGTGAAAAAAAAGAAAATATGCAGCGAACTGTAGATTTTGCTTTGATGCTTAAACAGAAATATGATGTGGGTATGCATTTGTTTACTGCAACTCCAACTTATGGAACAAGATTGTATGAGCAATGTGAAAAGAGCAGTTATCTTGAAACGGATTTGTCTTACGGGTCGTTTGGTTCATCAGCACGTCAACCCCTTGGGCATTCATTAATTAGCACTGAAAGTTTCACGTCACATGAAGTCAAAAAAATTGCTGAACAGGCCATAAAAAAATACAAAAGAATATCTTTAATTAACAATATTAAACATCCTAGAAAAGCTCTACAGACAATTTATCATCAGCCACAGCTGCTTGGTAAATATCTGAAAAGTCTATTTTTTTAAATTATTTATTCTTTTCTTTTAATCGAATGTTTTTGGTTAATCATTTTTGTAGGTGTTTTTGTCAAATAAAATGTGTGAAAATGGTTTAAGGAAGACTGTTGGATTTGTTATTATAGTTGTGATTTGTTTTTATTTGTTGTGTTTTGTTGTTTTGTTATAGCAATATTAGTGATTGCTGATGTTGTTTGATGTTAGGTTGTAAGTTAAGCCTGTATTTGTTGGATTAATAGTATGTATCACAGTCACATTTACCATATTTACAGTTGTAATACTTAGTGGCAGTAGCTGTGGTGATGGTTGATGTTGGGTTGTGAGTTAGAGCCTGTGTTTGATGCGTTAATAGTCGTATTGGGGTCATATTTACCATTTTACAATTGTTATATCAGTAAAATAATTGTTTACATGTGTGATGTTAATAGCGGTTGCGTAAAAAAAAGGAAAGGTTTGGGTTAGTGTTGGTTGTTGCTTATTTTTTTGTATAGTACTAGACCGACGATAGCTATTGCAACGATAATTGCGATTGCTGCACCTGCAATATACCACCCATAAGGCGGAACCGGCTCTGGCAACACAACCTCTGGTGCCGCTGAAACCGCCATCGACGTTTGC
>WRNB01000040.1 GCA_009776805.1 Candidatus Bathycorpusculum grumuli
AAGTAGAGTTTTATAAATAGAAGTGTGTGATATAGTTTCACAAAAAAAACGTGAAAACAATCATGCCAAGCTACAAATTTACACTAACACAACAAGAACGCTAAAAACTAAAAAACCTCACACAAAAAGGCGGAAAAGGCTACCGCATAAAACACGCCCAAACACTACTAAAACTAATCAAACACCAGAAAACAAACTCTGGACATACAACCACATACAAGCAGCCTACAACACAACACCCACAACAATAGCAACAGTAGCCAAACGCTTTGTCACAGAAGGAATGGAAGCAGCATTAGGCCGAAAAAAACAATTAAACTACCATGCAAAATAACCGGCGAAGTTGAAGCCCACATCTGCACCATAACCTGCTCACAACCACCCCAAGGCCGCTCACGATGGACAATGCAAGCCATCGCAAACCAACTCATACAACTAAAAATTATCGACTACATAACAGACAGCACAGTTTGTGAGATAATAAAAAAACAAAAATTAAACCTTGACTCACAAAAGAATAGTACACCCCAAAAGCAAACGCCGACTTTGTAGCCAAAATAAAAGACGTACTAGATGTTTATCAGCGTCCCTATAATCACTAAGGCCGATGGTTTGCATTGATGAGACAAATAAACAACTCATCAAACAAACACACATTCCTTGCGCACCAGGGCAGCCTCAAAGGGTTGATTATGAGTATGAACGGATGGGTGTGGTGGATGTTTTTATCGTTTTTTGAGCCTTTGGCGGGTCTGCGGGAGACTCTTGTTACTAAAACTCGAACTGCAATTGATTTTGCACATGCATTAAAATTTACGTCTGATGTTATGTATCCTTCTGCGGATAAGATTGTGTTGGTTGTGGATAATTTGAATATTTTTTGTTTTGTGGTGTTGTATGGGGCGTTTTGTGTGGAGGAGGCGCATCGGCTTGCGAGTCGGTTTGAGTGGCATTATACGTCTAAGTATGGGAGTTGGTTGGATATGGTTGAGGTTGAGATTGGGGTTATGTGTCGTATGGTTCTTGGTAGTCCGTTTGTGGATGTGGAGAGTTTTCAGGGGCAGGTTTAGAGTTGGGTTTTGTAGCGTGATGTTCAGTGTGTGAGGGTTAATTGGCAATTCACTATTAAAGGTGCTGGAATTAAATTAAAACGTCTATATCCAACAATACTCTAATTACTTACTGGATGTAACACTAGTGACAGATTGATAATTGGCAAGATTGCAGTTGGTATCGTAGGCACTGTAATAGCTAGTTGGATATTTAGTGGATAGCTTGTTTGTTATGTATTGAGCAGTAGTAGTGGATAGGTCAAGTTCATTTTGAGTGTCAAACCCTCGTCTATTGGGGTCGGGATCATCTGGGTAAAACGCGAGATTTGGTAGAAAATTGACTGCGCCCGTAGCGGCGGAAGCAAAGTTTCCAAAAGTCAATGATGCGGATGAAAGTGTCATCAAACAAATTAGCATTATGCTAACAATTTTTATTAATATTTTATTTTTCCCCATTAACACATTATTCTTAATTACAACAATAACGTATAATACACGCAACAATATATAACATTTACTCAAAAAAACACGTATTTTATGACAATATGACTCAATAATGGTCTGTGTGAATGTTTGTTTAGTTTTTTTTGTAGTGTGTGTGGATTTTGTGGTTTGTGTGGGTGTGGGGGAGACTGTCCGACAACTAACAAAACAACACTTTAACAAAAAAACAAACAAAAAAAGACCCACCCAACCAAAGAGCCTCCATAACCCTACCAAAACCCAAAACCACAACCACCCGCTTCATATTATACACCAAAAACGACAAAGCCAACTCCCCAGACACCTTAACACTACCCCTAAACAAAAAATAAGACCCATCATTCCAAAACTTCAAACTACCAAAAGGATGGCGCGCGATGTCGTCCGACATAACAATCGTCCAAAAAAAGAACTGAGACCCCCAACAACGTCTCAAGGACAACACCTAACCTCAAGACAAAAGTCAACAGGAACAACAGCATGGTGCACAAAGCAAAAGAAAACACAAAAGACTGTCAATAAGTGTAAATCTGCACGTCCTGCGCAACATGGTCAAAGCTAAACCGCCTAAAACCCAATCTCCAGGGAACCAATTGGGGTTCGATAGATACGCAGTCTAAAACTCTATCACCACAGCATACCCATGCAGGCATCCGGCATGGAAAAGTTGGGGTTGTGGACCACTTGACAACGAGTCAAGGCAAGGAGACAAACAGGTGACCTAAACTGCGCTACAGTTGGGAACTGTCCGTAAATAACATACCCAATTAAGCAGGTCGAATTTTATAATTCCATACCTCAAATGGCTCAATCTTATCAATCAAAATCGAACCATACCCTTCATCAATAACCTTACGCACAAACTCATAAACAATATCATCACCAACACAAACAACCTCAAACCCTATCACCGTCTTTGTTACCCCAATTAAATCAACAACTGCCTGAACACCCACAAGAGATTTCCCCTGCCAACTCTTCGAAACATAACAAAACAACCTATACTCAACTTTACTCCACTTTGACGCACCACACAAAAAATGAGACACCTCAACCCCTACACCAATTCGATTCACAAACTGCTGCAATTGATATTTCCACATCCTAACACTACAACCATTACTACCACCAGAATCACAAGTAACACATATTTTTTTACTATTTGGAAATGTATGTTTGCCGACACTTTCCCACCATCGAAAAATACTCTCTACGGCAAACTCGCTTGTATCATGACTTGTACCGACATTTACAAATCCCATATTATTGTTCAAATTATAAACGCCATATGACACAATTTTACCAAGTTCTTCAATCGAAAAAATCGTGATCGAGAACTTTTCGAGGGTCTTTTTTATTGCAATATTCCGTTCCCGCATTTTTAAAGTTACCAATATTCTCTTTCTTCTTTCTATCTACAGAAATGACAGGAATTCCATCTTTCAAATATTTAGCTGCTGTTTTATTTATGTGTTCAAACTGTGCGTTTCTATCTGGATGTGGTTCTCCTACTTGCTCCATTTTTTGGTTTTGTTGTCTGCTGTAATTCATAGAATCTAGTATTTTTGCAATTGTGGTACGTCCAATTTTTATATTTTTGTTACTCAATTCGTTTTTGATTTTTCGCAAGCTCTCCGTTGTATATGACAAAATTCGTTCAGAGGTCTCCGCATGTTGTTCCGTCAACTAATCTGCGAATTTCGCTCTTAATGTTTGGGTGCGTATTTTCAATAGTTTTGCGGCCGCCGCCTTCTCTGCGTATTTGTTCACTTGGGGACTTTTCGTTTTTGATTTCTGTGATGCCTTTTCTTATAGTTTTTCGTGATATGCCTGAGATTTTTTCTACCTTTGATATTCCTCCATGTCCGTATGTGATTGCTTCGTTTGCAAGGAATATTCGTTTTTGTGCTTCGTTTAAGTGGGGTAGCATTGTTAATATTCGTTTTTCTATCATGCTGTTTTCATTTTAGTTTTTTGATGAAATTAGTATATCAGAGATTTGGTCAATTGGGTACTTTATTTATGGACAATTCCTTACCTCATTGGACAATTTGGGATTACTATGTTTATAGAGTGCGCAGTCGTGAGTGTTTTTTTGGCATGGGCGATTTATACGCAATTGACTCTTGTTTGTTGACGGTTAGTTGGATTTTTATAGTGTGACGCTTTTTTTGTTGCTGTAGTGAATTTTACGTTTACGTTTATTGTTTAGTCTTGGAATTTTTTGTTTTGTTGTATCTATGAAGGCTTTAAAGCCAGTTTGGAATATACAACTATAAAAAGTAAGTATGGATAATTTTTGTTCGTTTTCTATCTATATGGAAGCACATAAATGTGTTAAAACTAAAATAAGTGCTTATTCACTATTTTTGAACTTGTAAGAATAGTGCTTCTATGTTTAATGGTGTTGTTTAAATTGTGTTTGGTTGATGTTTTTGTATACAATTTTCTGTTAATTATTGTATATCAGTGCGTATATGAATATCAACGTTGTTTAGTAAATAACTATATGTGGTTGGTTTAAAATAAAGTAAATTAAGTGGTTAAAATTATAGGTATTGTTGTTGTAAACTTTTATTCTTCGTTTTCTTTTATTTCGCACTTGAGTTTTTTAATGACTTCTTCAGCTTGTAGTGATTCAATTTTTATTGTATATAATTGTGTTGATGTACGAAGTTTAAGTTTAACATTTTCTTTGTTTCTTTTAACTTGACAGTATTTTGCTTTGGCACTCATCGCTACAAACTTTTCAATATCTGTAATTTCTGATGGCATACTATTTTTTCCTCTATTAATGCTTTGATGGGTGCAAGCCAGTTTTTATCTGTTTTGGTATGTGACTTGTTAATTTTGTAGTAATGTATGTTTGGTACTTAAATTTAGGGTCATGTATCAAAGTAGTTTATTAAATTGATGACACGCACTTAATTATTCATGAGGATAACAACAATACTTTTCAAACACAATACACAAACAATGGAGTTAAATCGCAAACAAGTAACTTGTGCTAAAACTCGTCACGAACGGTAGTGGAATTCGCGATATTTAGACTGTGCAAAAACGTTAGCGTTAGTAGTATCATGTCAATTATTGTTGGTTGTTTTTGTGTGTTCGTGTGTACGTGTTTATTGTGTTTTTTGGGAATTTTATTTGGGTTGTTGCGCAGTCTGAGTTATGGTTTAATTTACGCTAATATGTAGTCGGGTCAACACTATCTGTCAATATACCAGCCACATCTACAATTGAGAAATATTATTCCTGTTTTTCTTCGTCTCATTCTGTAGAGTTAGAATTATGTCTATCAACTTGTCCTTGCTGGTTTTTTCTAAATATGGCTTATCTCTTCATAGTATTGGTACTCAAAAACTCAAAAACATTATCGACTGAATAATTACAAAATTTTAATTCCAGCTTAAAACGAGTAAGGAAAAACTCTTTTTTTACTGAACCAAACACATACACAAAACAATTTAACAATTAAAAACGTTTCAACCTGAATTCCCGTGTAAATTTTAACCTACAAAATGAAAAAACCAATAACACACTCGATTTCTGAAATAGGGCACAAAATAAGCTTATACATAATTTTCATCAATTTCAGTAGGTTAAACTATTTTAACCCACACGCTAACAACGATACTGACGATAAACGGTTATTTTTGAAAAAAGAACTCTATTATACGTTTTTTAAAATGTAGGTTAAAATATTCCGAGGAATTCAGGTTTCAAGTATTATTTGGTTAAATCTATATATCATGGGAAGTTAACTAATACTTAAGTAATGCCCAAGGAAATGATAAATGTGAGTAAATCTGCAGCTTTACGGCATGGTTTGTCAAAAAATGTGTTATTTGTTTTATTTTTTATTTTAGTATTTTTTGTTAGTTTGTGTTCAGCAATTTTTGTGTTGTATCAATTACCGAATAGTACAAAGTCAGAATCTGTGTATTTGGGTGTGAGTTTTTGTGGTAATACTACTGCTGAAGCTAAATTGTTGATTGATAAAGTAAAGACATACACGAACCTTTTTGTGTTACAATCAGGTCCAGTTAGTCATAATTTAACGGCAACTACAGAAATTTGTGATTATGCAACTTCACAAGGGTTGGATATTATTGTTTATTTTGGATGGTTTGATCCTGAGCAACCTTGGCGTTATCCTTGGATTCAAGATGCGACTCAAAAATATGGTGACAAATTTTTAGGCGTATACTATTATGATGAACCTGGGGGTATTCAGATTGATTATGATTGGGAAAAACATTTTATTGATTGGAGCAATTACATTAAAGAAACTGGTGTTGCAAGTGACCCATTTTATCGTGATTTACTTGAATCTTTTGATGGTTATTTAAATGGTAGTACACGAGATTATGATGTAGAAGCTCAAATATATACTAGTTATTTGCAAAACAATGTTGACCTTATGCTTTTAAGAGATAGTTCAATTCAAACGTTTGTTTCTGATTATGCACTTTATTGGTGGGATTATATGGGTGGGTATGATGTAGTATTTGCACAGTTAGGTTGGAATAACTCTGTTGTTCAAGAAATTGCTTTGACTAAGGGTGCCGCGAATTTGCAGCACAAAGATTGGGGTGTAATTGTAACTTGGACGTATCATGATGCACCATATTTAACAGGTGGCGATGAAATTTATAATCAATTGTTGTTATCTTATCAGGCAGGTGCTAAATATCTTATAATTTTTGATTATCCTTCAATTGATGGCAATCCATATGGAGTTCTTACAGATGAACATTTTGAGGCACTTCAAAAGTTTTGGGGTGTTATAAATAATCCTTTTATAGAGCCTATATCTAAAGCTGAAGCCGTTTTTGTGTTACCTCGTAATTATGGTTGGGGTATGCGACATGCAGAAGATCGCATTTGGATTTGGAGTTCAGATGAGTATAGTCAACAAATTTGGGATATTTCTCGAGAACTTATAGAGCAATATGGCATAAAATTGGATATAGTATATGATGATCCTAATTTTCCAGTAATTGGTAAATATGATCAAATTTATTACTGGAACCAAACTTTGCCATAAAATCTTAAAACAAAAAGAGGGTGCTGAGTTTGTTTGATGAGTAGGTTATAGGTATAAATAATATTGTCAATTATGTTATTTAGTTAATGGAGAATTGGTCTTATGCAACGTTCGTATTCTCGGTTACTTGGTATAGTTGGTAAACCTAATACAGGGAAGTCAACTTTTTTTTGTGCAGCAACTTTGGCGTTGGTTGATATAGCGAATTATCCGTTTACAACTATAAAACCCAATAGGGGTGTTGGTTATGTAAGGTCTCTTTGTGTTCATGGAGAGTTTAATGTAAAGGATAATCCACGGAATTCGTTATGTGTTGATGATGTTCGTCTTGTTCCTGTTGAGCTTATTGATATAGCTGGGATAGTTCCAGGTGCTTGGGAGGGGCGGGGGTTAGGTAATCAGTTTTTGGATGAGATTTGTCGGGCTGATGCTTTGATTCATGTTGTTGATGTATCAGGTGGAACGGATATTGAGGGGAAAAGTTGTAAGCTTGGTGAGCATGATCCTTTGGAGGATGTGTATTTTCTTGAACGTGAAATTACGTTGTGGATGGTTAATATTTTAAAGAAGGATTGGTCGAAAATTGCTAGAACTGCTGAGGCTGATAAAAAGGGTATAGCGGCTCCTTTGGAGGACCGTTTAACGGGTTTAGGTATTAAAAAGGTAAGTGTTGCAGAAGCGATTCGTCGGTGTGGTTTAAATGTTGATAAACCGACTCTTTGGAGTGATGATGATTTTTACATGTTTGTTGATGTTTTACGGCGTATATCTAAACCTATAATTATTGTTGCAAACAAAATAGATTTACCATCGTCTAAAGTGAATTTTGAGCGTTTAAAAAAACTGGATTACCCTGTGATTTCTACATCTGCAGAAGCTGAGCTTGCTCTAAGACGTGCTGCAGAAAAACAGTTAATTGATTATAAACCGGGTGATAATGACTTTAAGATTTTAGCTCCTGAAAAGATGTCTGTAGGTCAACTTAAAGCTTTAGAATCTATTCGTGAAAAAATCTTGTTAGGTGAGGGTTCTACTGGTGTGCAGGAAGCAATTAACACTGTTTATTTTAAACTACTTGATATGATAACAGTGTATCCAGTTGAAGACCCTGAGCATTTAACAAACCATAATGGTCAAGTGTTGCCTGATACTTACTTGGTTCCTAACGGAATAACTGCCCATCAATTTGCGTATCTTATTCATTCAGAACTGGGTGATAACTTTCTTTATGCAATTGATGCACGAAATAAACGGCGTATTGGAGAGGATGCCGTGTTAAAAGATCGTGATGTTATATCAATTGTTAGTAGTAAAAAGCGTGTTTAACACTTTTTATTTACCAAATCTACGTCTGCGATGTTGGTATGTTCTAATTGCTCTTAACAAATCAATAAGACGAAAATCAGGCCAGTATACATCTAAAAACAATAATTCACTATAAGCAGCTTGCCAAAGCAGAAAACCACTTAGTCTTTCTTCGCCTGATGTTCGAATAATTATGTCTGGATCTTTGGGCATATGTGAAGTGTAGAGGTATTTTTCAAATAATTTTTCAGTAATATCGTCTGTTTGCAGTCGATTTTCTTTTATTTCTACAGCAATTTTTTTTGTAGCATCAACAATTTCAGCTCTTCCCCCATAGGCGAAAGCAAAGTTCCATACATAATTGCTATAATGTTCTGTTGCTTTCTCCACTTCTTTAATGATTTTTTGTAGACTTGGAGGTAACAAGTTTGTTCGGCCAATAACTTTTATCTGAACTTTATTTTTATGAACTTGATTGTCAGTTAACAGTTTTTTAAATCGTTCTTCAGCTATCTGCATAATTTTTGTTATCTCTTCTGTCTGTCGAGAAAAATTCTCTGTTGAAAACGAGTAAAGCGTAACATATTTTACATCAAGCATACTGCACCAATCTAAGAGTTGTTCAACAGTATCTGCACCTTGTTTATGACCCCATTTATCTGTAAGCCAAGGGCTTTTTTCTTGCTCAATAGCCCATCGTCTATTTCCATCTAAAATTATGGCAATATGATCTGGTCTTTTACCATCTTTAATTTGATACCATAACCAACGCTCGTAAACTTTGTAAGCACCTATTACTGAGAATATTTTCTTAAGCACTATTCAGCCTCATATTAAGTATGTTAAATAACCTATTTACTTTTTATTTATTGTGCTAAAAAACTAAATTTGATGTATACCCTCTTTTTGTTCTACTGTGTCACCTGATTTTTTGAAAAATCCTGTTGTTGATTTACTTATAATAGTAATCAACAAAATTGATGCAATTCCAATAAGTATTCCTACAACGATTGATTGCACGAATTGTTGAAATGCTACATTCTGTAAACCGATTATAAACTCTGTATCTCGAGGTTGATTAAGTAAATTGGCTGTAGTGTCTAGAATCATTCTTACCCATGCAATTTCTGCAATTAAAGCTCCGTTCCTAAGTAGTTTATTATCTCTTTCGAAGTAAAATGTCAAACTTCTACCAACTAAAATAATTATTGTCCCAATAATCATAAGATCCATTGAACCTTTGATAAAATAGGATATTGCTACAGGAATTTTGCTTATCCCTTCTACAAGGTCAGTAGCGAGCATTAAATTGAGATTAGCATATTGAAAACCTAAATAGAAACTTACTATAACGCAGAGAATTCCTGCTATTGCTGTATAATTGGAAATTTGTATAGGCAGAGCTGGCGGAGAATAGTTTCGAATACTACTATAGGTTTTTTTGGCTGCTGTGTCTACACCAAAACCTTTGAGTAACAGGAAAGCACCAACGATAACTGTTAATGCAATTCCATAGTAGAACAAACTTATGTTTAGGGTAATATTTAGAAGCATGAAAATAGCGAAAACTGTTACTAAAATACCTGGTAAACCTAAAGCTATGCGGGAATATCGGGGCGTTTTCACAATTAGTTTTAGATATTTTGTGAATACTGCAGCTGTTTCTTCTATTGATTCACTATGTTTAATTACTATACGTCTTACTGATGAGATAGGTACACCACGTGATTCTATTATAGGTAAAACTGCTTCATCTGTGTAACCATCTGAAACAAAAATAATTTCAGTCGTAGTGTATGTTTCTAAAATAGTGGTTAATTCTGCTGAGAGTTTTCTGTCTGCTGTAACTCCACCTATGTCTGTGCCTGAAATTGTAGCTACTTCAACGGTTTCTGCTGTATTTTTTTTGCTTATCAATTGGTCGTAGAGACGAACTGCTTCAAACATGGCATTAGCATCAGGTTCTTCTGGATCTTTAAGTGCTAATGAAACAGCTGCGTCTAAATTGGCAGCTCGTCCAATTAGTGGTGTTTTGATACCTGTTTTAACTTCTATATCGCCATCTCTGTCAACACATAAAACTAGAATATTATTTTGCGTTTGTTGCGCTATTTCATTATCAGCCATGGCACTTAATCCTAAATACGATATAGCTTAATTTATTTTTGTGTATCATTATCTTCAGAGTCATCATCATTTGCAATTAACTGGAATTCGTTCCAACTTAGTTTTTCACCTTTATCAAACTTTTCTTTTGCTTGAGCACCAAGTTTTGATTTTAGAACTTGTTCCTCCTGTAATTTCTGACTTCTTTGAGCATCTGCAATTTCTCTCTCTTTATTACGAATAGCCAACTCACTTTGACGTGCAACTATTGCTTTTTCTCTTAATTCTTTGTTCTGCTCTCTAACTGCATTACGTATACCCAGCATTTGACCTGTTAAAACTGCTATTTCAACGCGTAAGTTTCTATTTTTTTCTTTATTCTCAATAAAACTTTTGTGTAATGCATCTGCTTCTTCTTTTGTTTTTTTTACTTCAGCAATTTTAACAACCATATTCTCATGAAGTTCTTGGCTTTTTTTTGCAAACTCTGATAACTCTTTATGAAATGTGTCTGCTTGTGCATCTAACGTTTTTCTTTCATGTAGTTGCTCAGCGATTTTCTTATTTTCTTTCTCAATTTTTTTATAGCCACTCAACTGAGTTTCAAGAAGCTTTATTTCACCAATTAACCTTTTTTCTTCTTGCAAGTCTAATGTTTCAGTTTGGATCTTCCAATCTATTTTATCTATTTCTTTTTGAATGTCTTTTTGTCTAATGTGTGGTACTTTCTTTTTAAGCTCAGTCTTTTTATCATTAATCGCCTGAATTTCATCTAAAATCGGTTTTATCTGAACTCTTACCATGTCTCTTTGTTGTTTGAGCGTGTGTACTTTTTTATTAATAGCGTCCCGCTGTTTTTTTATTTCACGGATTTCAGAATCTATTTTTGCAGTTTGACCATTCAATTGGTCTCTTCGCTCAGCCATTTTTTTTGCTTCTATGTTTGCTTTGTTCATTTGATCTTTTAAAACTGCAATCTGCGAACGTATTTCATCGATTTGATTAGTTTTATCTTGTGCTGACACAGTTATCCTCTGCTATATTGACTTTAATTGTGTACTCTACTGGTTTATATTATTTTAACTTACTCTTTGTAGATTACCAACATTTCATTAATGCTTTCGAGTATTATAAGTTTTAAATATGTGCAAGCGTATTTATTGGACGCGATTTAACATGGACTTTTGCTATGATGATTTGCTAAAAAGAGCTGGAGAACAAATGCCAGAGATCTCCATAAAAAAAGAAAGACTTGAGTTGCCAAGATTATTTATAACTACAGTTGGCATGCGTACAATAATCTCAAATTTTGGTGAAATATCAAATATTTTGGACCGTGATCCACAGCATATACTCAAATTTCTGACACATGAAATGGCAACTGCTGCAACTTTTCACGATGCACGTGCTATCTTTCAAGGTAAATTTCAACGTGACAGTTTTGAACGTTTATTACAAAGGTACATGGATGCTTTTGTAATTTGTCCGGTATGCAAGCGCCCAGACACAAAACTTGTAAAAGAAAAAAGACTTATTACTTTAGTGTGTAATGCGTGTGGTGCAAAATCCGCAATCAAACAAATATAGTGAATTTCAGTGGAAGTTTACGTTAAATTAACACAGAGAGAGGGAAATGTTGTTTTAGCTATTTGTGATGTTGAACTTCTTGGAAAAACCCTAAAAGAAGGTAGAATCACCTTTAAAATTAAGGAAGAATTCTATAACGGCGGAAAAACAGGTATTGATGAAGCAATAAACATGGTTGAAAATGCTACAATTGTTAATTTAGTTGGTGAATGTTGTGTTAAAAAAGCAGTGCAAAAAGGGTATGTCCATCCAAATGCTGTTTTAACCATAGACGGTATTCCACATGCGCAAATTATGAAACTTTAACATATTTTATTATTTTTTTAAACATATTTTTTATTATATATAATATTGTTGGCGTGAATATGGAGCATGTTGCTATTAGATAGTTTATTGGGAAAACAAAATAACTTTCGAAAAGGTTGCTACCTGGTGAGAAAGACATATAAATTTTGAGTTGATATCCAAAAAATTGAAAAAACGACCACGCTGTAACAAATAACATTGCACCTACAAATCTTGATAGATACAATGTTTTAGTAGATAACTGCTGTTTTTTATAATGTGTTGTAAAAATTTCGCCTGCTATAGCACCTGTTGCACCTGGAAAAAACATATTTACCAAAATTTTCTCTGAAAGATTACCAGGTATAAAATGGTCTACCCAGTATCCTGGCCAGTTGAGAAATGGTATGATTATACTACCTGTTGCATAACGTATTACAACAGGCACTAAATAGATAATTACACCAACAATTGTCCAACTCCAAAAACGTTTGCTGCTAATTGTAGATGTAAATGCAAATCTGAAATTCATACAATTTATCGTGTAACTACAATTAAAAAAAGGTTTTTAAAATAATTATCCATCTAATTTTTGTCATCGAACAGCTGCTTAATAAAAAAATTTAGTTAACAATAAATGCGATGATAGTGTATTTTATGTTGGCCTGTTGAAGTGTTATGAAAATAGTCTTATCTGGTCGTGCTATAAGTTTAATTCTTGTTATTGTGTTACTTGCTACTACGCTTAACACCATTTTAGTGATTAGTGTTTATAATAAAGTTAATGATGTTGGTCAAACAGATAGTTCGGGTTTTGAGTATGTAGTAACACAATCGGGCTCAACAATACAAGTTCGGAATACTTTAACTAAAGAGATAACCAGCGGGTTTGCATCTGCAGCTATAGCTATAAATTATGCACTATCTCAAGGTAACACTATTTATTTAAAAGGCACTTTTGATTTGACAGCTGATATAGTGATTTTTAATACGTGGAATGCAAAACTTGTTGGTGATAATGCAATAATTAATGCTAATGGATATTCTATAATTGTACGTGGGGGTGATTATACTAAATCAAAATATAATTTGATATCAGGTTTAACTTTGAATAATGGTACTTTACGTGTTGGGAACACTTTTGGAGTGACCGTATCTAACATGATATTTCAAGACTGTATTGTAGGTCTTGAGTTTGCTAATGATAATACGTGGACAGAGTTTTCAAAAATTGATAATTGCCACTTTATAAACTGCACTGAGGGTATTGCATTTCGCACGCCAAAAGATTTTGCAACAGGTTCTTATGAGAGCACCGAGATTAATCGTTGTTTTTTTAATCAACATGATAATTCTATAGCAATAAACGTTGAAACTAAAGCTGAGCTTTCTTGTAGTCAATTGCAAAATGTTCGCATTTGGATTGGCGAATATGGAGATACAAACCAAACAGGGCTTCGTTTGGCAGGAACTATGTCACAAACTTCACTTAGTGTTGTTTTTGAATCATTTAGTGATACACCTGACAGATTCTTTGGCATTGATATTACACAAACAGCTATTACAACACCAATACTTGACGCTGATGTAAGTTTTCTAGGATATTGGACTGCGAAAATCAATAATCCATATGATAGATGGTCATATGCCCCTGGTATCGCTTTTAGTCAAAAAAACATTTCAGTGCCCATAGGATTAAACGGAAAATATGGTAGTCAACTTACTATAAGTCAAGCACCACTAAAAATTACTAGTTTTAAACCAAAAATCGAAGTAAATGGTAACTTTAAACAAGGTGAAACAATAACTGTGCGTGTCAAACTAGAATATATAGATAATTCGTACTCAAACGAGATTGTAAAAGTATTCACTGGTAACTCAATTATATGGTTTTCAGACGATGAGTTATTAGAAATGTCACCCTCTCAAAATATAGTCTGGTCTGTAATAGTTGATGCTGTCAGTAGTTCAGACAGCACTAATGTCACAGTAAAAATTAGTGGTTATGGTATTGCAGGATAAAAATTACATCATAAACATTATTTTTCTATTTATTCAGATTTAAAGCTTATGTGAAAATGCTCTAGGTATTAATTTATTAGATAAATATTATAGCAATATACATAGAGTTTTACCCTGTATTTGTGTGTGTTTAGTTCTTAGTGAAAAAAATTTTTCTTTACTCGTTTTAAGTTTAAATTAAAATTTTTATGTTATTTTCCATTCAACAAACATGACAACCCACATATGTTAAGGCATGTATGTTCACACGAGCTAAACACATACATATGTTTAACAAAAAGTAATCAGTTAGTGTTGGCGTTAAGAGATTTTCACCCATTTCTCAACAGCATATTTGTTCCTAAATGGCAACAAAACCTGATCTACTATTACTTTCCTATTAACTCACAACAAATAAAACATAGTAAAACTTTTAGACACTTGCTATATATTTTAGAAATATTAGAACTCCACACTTTTTCTAAAATTTTTACAGACTATTTTATTACACTTATTTAGCAACATTTCTAACAATATTGCATGTTTCTGTCAATTTTTACTATATCTCTTTTAAATTTGCTATTTTCAATGAACATGCTTTTAAGTAACGTTTTTACATTCATTCTGAATTATTAGAGGTTATAATTTGGGAAAGAAAAAAGTCTTAAATGAAGGCGAAATCAGCGAATTAGTTTATCCTGGACAGGGTGAAGTTTTAGGGGTGGTTACAAAGTTACTTGGATTCGATCGAATTCAAGTTAAATGTCAAGATGGTGCAGACAGACTATGTCGAATCTGTGGCAAAATGAAACGACGCGTTTGGATTCGTGAAAACGATATTGTTATTGTTGCACCATGGGATTTCCAAAACGATACGCGAGGCGATGTCGTCTGGAGATATACACACGCCCAAGCAGATAACTTAAGACGCAAAGGTTTGTTAACAATATAGTCACCATTTATCCCAACATGAACATTTGCATCTTTAACTGACTCACACTTCGTCAAAATTTAATTTTTAACACAATTTTAGTTTAACAACAGTTATTCAGTCAATACTATCAACCTAACGATTATCACAACACTAAACACCTACAAAACAACAATAACACCAAAACATAACAAACATTTAACGCAAATACCAAAAAAACAATATCACCACCAAAAACAAACACTAACCATTAAAACACACTTAAAAACGTCCCAACCACCGTTTTCCAATCAGCAATAAATTTTGGGTTGACAGCATTGACTGTTCAGTCGTGTGAAGATTTTTGAAATAGAGACGTTATTGTCCATTTGTTTTTCGAGGAGGTCTAATATACACCAAAAAATTATAGTATACAGAAGTTTAGCCATTATCATCTTAAAGGCACATATTTTTTCAAGTGTTTTTAAATACCCTTCATTACTTACATAGGTTGATATGACTCATAAAGCACATGAACGACTTGAACATAACGAAAAACGTTTAGAACGCAGAGATAAAATGCTAAATCATGATAGAGCCAATGAACGAGCTACCGTAGAGGAAGTATTCGACCAAGCAACACGTCTCATCGTTTTTGACCTGCTAAAAACGGGTGTACTCTACGAAGTTAACGGTGTAGTCAGCAGTGGTAAAGAAGCTCGTGTCTACTGGGGCATAAACAAAGAAAACAAAGACTTAGCAGTAAAAATTTATTTAACGTCATCAGCAGAATTCAAAAAAGGCATCTATAAATACATCATAGGTGATCCAAGATTTAAAAACATCAAAAAAGATACTAAATCGCTATTTGCAATCTGGGCGCAAAAAGAATTCCGCAACTTAGAAGAAGCATATCAAGCCAAAGTAAATGTTCCCAAAGCAATTATAGTAAAAAGTAATGTTCTGGTTATGGACTTTATCGGCAAAAACGGTGTCAGTGCGCCATCACTAAAAGAAGCCTCACCTGAAAACCCTGAACGTATTTACAAAATGTTGATTATGAACATCAAGTATCTCTATCAAAAAGCTAAACTGGTACACGGTGATCTAAGTGAATACAACATTTTGATGTGGAAAAACAAACCCATAATTATTGATATGGCTCAATCTGTCTCAATTGAACATCCCATGGCAAATTTCATGTTAACAAGGGATTTAAATAACTTAAATAGGTTCTTTAGTAAGTTAAACGTAAATATTACTCCAATAGAAGAATTACACAAACAGGTCGTTGGAAAAAATAATGTCAAACATTGATTCTTTCATTCGAATACCAAAAGAACGTATAGGTATACTTGTAGGTTCTGAAGGAAAAACAAAAATTTATATCGAAAACCGTTTAAAAGTGAAACTCACAATAGACAGCGAAGATGGCGGTATCACAATTACTTTAACATCTGAACAGAAAGACCCATCAATGTTGCTTCGTGCAAAAGATGTTGTTACTGCAATCGGAAGAGGTTTCGCACCTGAAACAACATATAGGCTAATAAATAATGAAGATGATGTGTTTGATGTGGTGGATTTGCGTCTCGTTTTTGGACGCTCAGATTCTGACATCAAACGTGTAAAAAGCAGAATTATCGGTTCAGAAGGTAAAACACGGCGTCTTATTGAAGAACTAACTGAAGCTGACATTACAATATATGGTCATACTGTAGGCATTATAGGTAACTATCAAGAAGCTGATGCAGCTCGAAATGCTGTACAAATGATTATAGATGGTTGTGAACACAAAACTGTTTACAAATACCTACAACGTAAACGTACAGAGCTAAAAAAAGAAAAACTCCAACTCTGGGAAACGCCACAAAAAGATCTATAACACTCTGTTTGAATTGTTCAAATTGTATGCCCCTATTTTTTAATTCAGCTACTGTTGTTACTGGTAATACTGAAGATAATTGAGAATCATTAGTTTGGCTCATTGTGTTGTTTCCATTTGTCATCAAGTTAATTAAAACAACAATTTAGATTGAGTGATTAAACTACCTCAAAACTACTATATTTGATGTTTTTTGACCTTTGTCCTGCGATTCTTCCAATAATTCTAACAGTTTTTCCGTCAGCATGTGCTTCAGTTGCTACTTGATAATCTTCTTTTTTCAGTACAACTGTTGCGGTTCTTGCCCTTTGTGTATCTGGATTCAGATAGACAAGTGATATTTCGCCTTCTTTACGCTTTTCAACATCAGGCAAAGCTTGTAACTTGCTGATTCTACCCAGAAATTCCTGCTCATTAACAGCACGATTATGCTTTATTGTATTGACAATTGCCTCTATCGGTTTGTAGTACGCATCTGTAATCGAAACAGTCTCAATGTTTGCCTTGTTAACCTGAACCGTTGGTGCCCACTTTACCGAAATATTAACTTCGGTTTTTTCCTTGTATATACCAATTGAATTTAATGCTTCTAAAAAATTGGCACTAATGAGTGGGGGTTCATTGTTTTGTGGTTTCATCAATTCGCTTAACGAATCATTTTTGATGCTGTCTTTCACTTGCTGGATGGAGTTCATTATTTTATTTGTTATTTGTCGTGTAATAGAATTAATTTTATCGGCTTCTTCTCCGAAGAGGTTTAGTTGAACAGTTTTGTTACCTTCGATTTTTACAAATGGCAGGACAATGGACACAATATAATTACCAACCTCTGTTTGCCCAAAGCGACAGTTTTTGATAACCTCCCTACTACTCAAACTAGGCACGCCTGTATGATACTCACTAGGCTTTTCTAAATCCATTGCGGCATAGGTTACAAGTTTTTTTGCATTTTCAAATAAAATAATGGCATCTTCGAACATTATTGTTCCTGATTTGATAGAGTCCGCTTTAACATGAAACCGAATTATGTCTGACAAAGGATTCAATAGTTCCAATAAAACGTGTTCTACACTTTTTTCTTTCTTTGTGGATAAGGCTATTTGCTCTACTGCCTTATACATTGATCGGTTATAGTCTATCAAACTACGACTTGTAGGAATATTGGCTTGATACAACTCGCCGTCAACGATAAGCTGGAATACTTTTACATTAGACCGTTTTCTTTCGAGTTCCTTCCAACCCAAATCTTTTAGATATTTAGCTATGTCAACATGGTTAATCTCACCAGCCATTTCATGAAAGTTAGCTGTGTAAATCATAGCTCATCATTCTCCGCAACATTCTGCAACAGTTGAAGTGCTACGTCAGGTGTAAAAATATTTGCTTTAGGTATTCGAATAGTCACGGAAGTTTCATTATCAGAGTCTTGACATTTTGTTAAATCGCACCAATACATACAGTTACGTAAAATTAATTCATCAATACAACTCCTTATTCATATTATGATTTCTAATGAGGTCTAATGATTAACGTTTTAAGTATCACTAATTAAATTAACGACATAAAGTTAGATGAGTTTTGATAACGTTTTAAGAACTGTTTAGTAAATGGAACAAAAAGATGGTGGGCTCGTGCCATTTTACGCCTTAAATTTAAATGTTAAGGGTTAATGGTGTTTCGCACTCAAGATCTATATCATCCTACTGTCTACGGGGCCAGAATCGTCATTGCCCACCAAAATTGGAAACATCATTTTAAATCATTAAACCTTTAGGTCAAATAATAATAAAATTATAAGTAAAAACTGGAAGTGCCTGAAAATGGGCGTGCTCTTTCCTTTGTAAGCAAGCAATTTTTGTTTTATGCTAAACGACGTTACTACTCAGCAGGTATAGGTGTTTTAGTGAATAGAGATTTTACAGCAGGCAACAACAACTCATTACGCTTAGAAACCGTAGAAAGAAAACTACGAAC
>WRNB01000041.1 GCA_009776805.1 Candidatus Bathycorpusculum grumuli
TGATTTTGGCTCGTCGGATGAGTCTTGCACTGTGTACTCCTTGTGTGGTGTATTTTTCTAGTTGTTGGCGGTTTTCTTTGGTTAGTTTTATTGTTTTCATGTTGTGTTACACTTGGTATATAGTGTGTATCGTACTATTTGAATTTTGTCAAGTTTTAAATGTTAGACAGTACTAGTTGTCAGTTTTGTACATATCGTTTATGTTATTTTGAACTACAGCCGTAAATATAAGTGACAACCCAAACAGTTTTTATTGGTTTTTTGTTTACAAGATTTTTATAATTCATTGTTTCATAGGGAAAGGATATATCTTATACAAAACGTTATGTTTTGATTTATCTAAATTAGAGTGAAAATTATGTGTCCAGAAATGCACAAAGTACCAGGCAACCGTATCAAGGTTTTAACTAAAGATGCAAAACAAATGGTTAATGGTCCATATTACTGTCCAAAATGTAGGAAAGAGTTATTACAAATTTTAGGAAATATTGACAAAAAAGAGATTTTTGCTGTTTGTAAATGTGGGATAAATGAGCAATTAATTTATGCACCTGTTTTTCAGCCAATTGATTATTATAACAAGTTTCGAGATATCTGGAAGAAACAAACATATGGTATTATCAAACGTTAAACTAAAAATTGTTACAAATTTATTGTACGAAAAATTTTTTATGCAATATTTCTTAAAAAGGTGGTTAAAAGGGTAAAAAATGTGGTTTTTAGCCTTTGATAACTGAGATAGGTGTGAGTCGAGCTACTTTGGTTGCTATACCAACTTGGTCACTGACATCTGCAACCATGTCAACATTTTTGTATGCATGATCAGCTTCTTCAGCTAACACCGTTGGACTTGCCGCTCGAATAATTATACCAGATTTTTCAAGGCTTGTTTTGATTTCTCCACCCCAGTATTTACGTTTAGCTGCGGAACGACTCATCAAACGTCCAGCACCGTGTGCTGTTGAACCGAAAGTTAGTTCCATTGCTTTCTGATTACCAACAAGAACCCATGAACTCGTTCCCATGCTACCAGGTATGATAACTGGTTGTCCTTCACTTCGATAAGCTACGGGTACATCTTGATGGCCAGGTGGAAATGCACGTGTTGCACCTTTACGATGAACCCAAACTTTTTTGGTTTTACCATCAATTATGTGATTTTCGATTTTTGCGATGTTATGAGCAACATCATAAACAAGTTTTAAACCAAGTTTTTCTGGATCTTGTTTTATTATTTGTTGAAAACTTTGGCGTACCCAATGCATAATGACTTGACGGTTGACAAAGGCATAATTTACGGCACAAGCCATTGCGTGGTAATAATTGAGAGCTTCAAGGCTTGTTCCAGGGGCACATGCTAATTCGCGATCTGGAACATTGATGCCGTATTTTTTGATAGCATGTTCCATAACTCGTAAATAGTCTGAACAAACTTGGTGACCATATCCTCTAGAACCACTATGTATCATAATCATTATTTGACCCTCGTGGTTTATGCCAAAAGCTTTAGCAGTTTTTTGGTTAAAGATTTTGTCGACTTTTTGGATTTCAAGAAAATGGTTTCCTGACCCTAAAGTACCGATTTGTGTTAATCCACGTTTTTTAGCTGTTTGTGAAACCATGTCAGGATTCGCATTTGTCATACAACCTTGTTCTTCACAATGTTCTGCATCTTCTTTCCAGCCTAAACCACGTTCAATTAAAAAATCTACACCTTCAACTGTTAATCGATCTAGGTCACTATTGTTTATGGTTAAGTCTTTTCTGCGACTGCCTAGTCCTGATGGGACATTGCGAAAAATTGTATCTGCAAGAACTTGTAAGTGTGAACGTACATCTTGTTCTGTGAGGTTTGAAGCTAAGAGTCTAACGCCACAATTGATATCGTAGCCTACTCCTCCAGGACTTATGACGCCTTCAGTGTAGTCGGTTGCTGCAACGCCTCCTATTGGAAAGCCGTATCCTTCATGACCATCAGGTAAAGTAATTGAGTGTTTATAAATGCCAGGTAATTGT
The DNA here is from genome assembly GCA_009776805.1 of Candidatus Bathycorpusculum grumuli. Taxonomy (GTDB): domain Archaea; phylum Thermoproteota; class Bathyarchaeia; order Bathyarchaeales; family Bathycorpusculaceae; genus Bathycorpusculum; species Bathycorpusculum grumuli. Next base: position 2,017 of record WRNB01000041.1, read on the forward strand.
GCTACGTTTGCACATTGCCAAAGAGTTCTGTCTGTTTGCATTTTTCCTATTAGATTTTGATTAGCAAAAATCATGCCGGAAACATGCATGTCTTTTTTGTACTGTGGAATTTTCCAAATGTAGTCAGTAATTTTTTCCAGAGGAACACGCTCTGGTGCTGGTTGTCCTTCATCTTCGCCCAAAAATTTCACCAGTTACACAAAAAAGAAAGAGAGCTTATAAAACGTTTAGGAACTTTATTTTGTTTGAGTTTTTTTGACGTATTCTACAAAACCATGAAGACTGTTGTCTATTGTAGTTTTTGCATAAATTTTGTGTTGTCGTAAAAATGTTGAAAGTTGATTCATTGTAGGGTCTTCGGTGAAAATACGTTCAATTATTTGCTCAAATGTTTGATTTTGTTGTACTGCTTCTTGCACTATTTTGTTCCACATTAATAATTGTGCTTTGTAGCCACGTAATCGTCTAACTGCATCATCTGCTTTTCCAAAATGGGTATAATATAGCATAGAAGGATGGTAACTGATAAGTTTATTTATTGATGTAAGTGTCGCTTCAAGATAGAATGGAGGTGGCGTTGTTGGTGTTGTTGTGTTAAATTCTGTAAAATATGTGCCTGCAGCATCGCCTGGGAAGATACCGTTGTTAAAACTTTCATGGAAACTTAGATTATGTGCAGCATGTCCAGGTGTTTCAAAGATTGTTAGTTGATTATCGTTGTCAAGGTTAATTGTGCCTTCAATTATAGAGGTCACTTTGTTTTCAGGAACTGGTTCAGGTTTTCCGAATATTTCACTTATAAATCCAAGTACTAATTGAGATGATTCCCAGAGTTTTTCGGGGTTAATTATATGGGGAACACCTCTGGGGTGGGCAAGGACTTGAGCGTTTGGTAAGTGTTTAAGTAGAGTTCCTGTACCGCCTCCATGGTCAAGGTGGATATGCGTAAGTGCAATTGTGTCGATCTCTTTAGGGTTTATTTTTAACTCTTCTAAACCATGAAGCAATGTTGGTATAGAGTTTGTTGGTCCTGGTTCTATGAGTATAGTTTTTTTGGTGGTTTTTATTACGTAACTTCCAATAAAGTTTTTGTACCCACCTGTTTCAAGGTCGATTAGGTAAAGGTTTTTACCGATTTGTTTAGTGTGCAAACATTAACCCTTCTTTCGTGCTAAGTGGAGGTAATTATGCATAAAGGTTTCCTTAAAAATGTAGGAGGTACACAATAAATTTAATATCTAGATTTGTTCAAGATGAGTAGCCACCGGAGAAAAATGAAGTGAAAACGATTATCTTTGGAGCACCAGGTGCAGGTAAAGGTACGTACTCGACTATGCTTAAAACTAAGCTTGGTGTTGAAGTTATTGCCATGGGAGATATTTTCCGTGCGCAGGTAAAAGAAAATTCTGATTTAGGTAAGAAAGTAAAGAGTTACGTAGAAAAAGGTGCATTAGTGCCTGATGAAATTGTTGTTGAAGTATTAAAACAACAGTTAGCTCAAGTGCCACCTGGTTCAGGTGTAATTTTAGACGGTTTTCCGCGAACACTTGAACAGGCTAAAACATTGGAAGCAATTTTTAAGCTTGATATTATTTTGCTACTTAATGTACCTGATTGGATAATAATTGAACGGCTTTCATCACGTCGAGTTTGTAAAAATTGTAATGCTGTTTACAATGTTAGATTCCTCAAATCTAAAGTTGAGGGTATCTGTGATAAATGCGGTGGTGAACTCTATCAACGTTCAGATGACAGTCCAGACGTCATTAAAAAGAGGCTAAAAATTTATCAAGATCAAACTAGCCCTTTGCTTGTCTACTACAAAGAAAAGAATGTACCAATCATCACATCAGAAACAACAGTTATCGATACACCACCAAATATACTTGTTGAACAAATGTTTGAAGAGTTAAAAAAACTGAAAATGATTTAGATATCTAAAATAAACTCTAAAACAGCATTTTTTTCTTTTTCTTGCATCACAACCATTAAGTGGTAGGTTACTGCTTTGACCGCGACTTTTTGCAAATGTTTTTTAGGCTGAAACTTTTCACCCCAAATATGTGCAGTAATTTTAAACAAATCAACTGTTTCAACCCAATCAGTTATTTGAAACTTTGAATACAACATTCCTTTAGTTTCAAAATTCACCAACAACACTTCAAGCCAATTATACAAAAGTGCATAAAGGTCTTCAGCTTCTACAGTTATTATTTCTTCTTCAGTTTGAGCAACTTTTCCAGTTTTAGTTATAGTTTCAAACATAGCTAATGCAGCATTTTCATATGCCTCCTTTATAGAAACACCAAACGCTCTAACATAAACATCTGCCGTGTGCTCTAAAAACTCAAATTTTCCTTCAAATTGTTTTCCACTCATTTAAAATTCACACATTTAAGTTATGTAGGTATTACTTCTAAAAACTCTTTTCCTAAATAAAACTGGAATAATATTATTTACATTATTGCCATAGTCATCAAGTAATTAGAGTATTGTTGAGTATAGTTATTTTTTGATTTTTAGTTCGTGTTCTTTGTGTTTTGGTTGTGTATCAGGGTTTTTTGTTTGTTTTTTGTCGGAGACATGTTTGGTTTTTTCATTGGTTTGTTAGGGGTTTGTGGCTGTTTTTGGGTTTAGTTTAGTTGTGTTTTTAGTTGGCACATTTGTTTGTTTTTTTGTGTGAGTTGGTTTTATAGACGGCTTATTTGGTGTTTTGTCGGGTTTGTAGTTGTTGACTAGTTGTTTGTTTTTTTGTGGTTAATGTTTGGTTTTCTTTTTTTAATTGTTTGATTTTCACTATTAACCTCATATTTTATTTCAATGTACCGTTTACACCACATTTTATAGTGTTTAACTTTTTTTGTTTTGCCGTTTGTTTTATTAGACAAAAATTTTTAGCATAATGTTTTTGTGTTTTGTATCGCGGTTTGTTGTGTGTTATGGTATAGTTTTTGGCGATACTAAAAAAATTAATTTAACAACCATGACACAACTACGTTTCAACCTCATTTTATCACATAATTCATTCAAACACTATTTTTATGTCTACACTGACTTATCATGCCCTAACATGTATCACTCAAAACATAAAAAAATATAAATATAGATGTTACACAATACCACCATAGGTTTGTGACATTACACAAACTCTTTAAAAGTGCTTAGAAATCCTTTTAATTGCCGCCGCAGCTAATTTTGCCGAACTTTCAATATCTTGCAAATTAAGCACAGCAGCAGGACTATGAATATAACGAGTTGGAATTGAAATTGTACCACTTGGAATACCTTGTCGAGTTAAACTTATCCTTGCAGCATCTGTACTACCCATTAACCCAGATTCAAGTTGCACCGCAATTTTTTCGTTCTCAGCAGCATCAATAAGCCATCGCAAAATCTTTGGATGAGTAATTAAACCAGAATCAGAAATCGTCAATGCCGGACCCTTACCTGTCTTTACACTCGTATCATATTCACGAACACCTATAACATCACCCGCAACAGTTACATCTAATGCTAATGCAACATCAGGATCAACACCAAAAGCAGCAGTACCTGCACCACGAAGACCAACCTCTTCTTGAACAGTACCTACAGCACATACAGTACAATCAGTTTCATCTAAAAGTTTTAGCGTTTCAACCATAACTAAACAACCAGCACGATTATCAAAAGCTTTACCCATCACCAAATTTTTATTTAAAGCAACATATTTAGTGTCAAAAGCTATGGGATCACCAACCGATATACCCATTTGCATTGCAGCTTCTTTGCTTTCAGCACCAACATCAATAAATAAATCATTAAACGCCAAAATTTTTCGACGATCTTCTTCTTTTTGTATATGCGGAGGTTTTGAACCAATAATACCAAAGTATACACCACCATTTTTTGTGTGCACAGTTACTTTTTGTGCAGGTAAAATACGATCATCAATACCCCCAATTTTCGAAAAACGTAAAAACCCTTCTTTTGTGATTGTTTTGACCAACAAACCAATTTCGTCCATATGCGCAGCAAGCATAATTTTTGGTCTATCAGGTTTACCTTTCTTTACAGCTATAACATTTTCAAGCCTGTCAACATTTATTTCGTCAACATACGGTCTTATGAATTGAGTTAATAATTCTCGAACAGGTGTTTCACTACCTGTTACTCCACAAACATTTGAAAGTTTCTCTAATTTCTCATTTAATGACAACAAACAGTTTCCTCAGATTAATTTACACATTACTTTTAAAACAATTTATTATTAAACAATTAGGAAAAATAAAGACGGATTTGTTGTTTTATATAGCGTCCGCGGGCGCATATGAACTTTAAGATTTTTTATTACCACTACTACTATAGTATTCAACAAGAAATATAATTCCCTGTACCAACAGAAATACCCCAATTAAATAACCTACAAGTTCAGGAAAAATGAATAAAGCTAAACCAAAAATTACACATATTACAGCTAAAATGGGTTTAGACACATGTATACCGGCTTTTTTTAAACCTCTATCAACGATATCAGACATATTTGTTCACTTAAAATTAGATTATGAAAAACGATAGATAAAAAAGTATTGATACATATTTATGGTAGTGTATCAATATAGGACATGTTTTTACAGGTCAGACGTTTTACGTGTTGCACAGGAATTTAAGCGTAGTTTTTCCTGAAAAAAATTGACGCCCTATCAAGCATATATGGAGTTAACACAGGTTTGATTCTACACCAAATTACCTACTAAGTAGTACACTGTCGTTTTTTGTATAGGGGTGTGTCTTTGGTTTACATGAAGTATGTTTTGCAGCATAGGCATTGGCAGCGTTGGTGGTTGGTGGTGTGGCGTTTGCCTTTTTTGTGGCGTGTTTGTTTTGTTCTTTTTTGTAGTGTGTACATTTTGGGTTTTGGCAATGTGTTGTTTTTGGTTTTTTGTTTTTCTTTTGACATGTTTTTCACTGGTAAGGTATAAAATAATTGAACTATACAAATCTATTGTATATTAGGGCATTTTGGATTTTTAAACGAATAATTAGGTTGCAATGTCCAGTGAGACGAAAACTTGAACATTGCAATTATAACCAGTAACTGAAACTAACAATTTTAAACAAATACGGCAAAGCCCTTGATTTTATTAGTGATTTACCGCATAATCATTATAGGNAACTCGTTGCGCATTATGGTGTATTGTATGATTATTTTTACAAAAAATTATTTTTTTATTTCATTCAATATTTATAGATTGCAACCGACCTTACTTTAACGATTAATATGTCCAAGAGTTCGAGTTTGGAGCTTCGGTTCAAAAACGGTGGGCTAAAAGAGTTACATAAACGGCGGCATATAACCCGTGAAGAACTAGATAAAGCCATAAAAACCGTGAATAACAACAAAACATGTGAACATGTTAAAGAATGAAACATGTCAATTTCGGTTTATTTGACCAGCTAAATTTGGAACATAGCTACCATATGTATGTTAACAGATGTAGCATTTTTGCACAGAATACTAATATTATTGTGTGAGAATAGAAAGAAACTAGGGTTGTTGCCCTAAGTGACAGGTATGAATCAGTTTATAGGAATTGAAGATCTCGCAGGGAATGCCTTTATTGAACTGTTAAGGAGAGGCAAAAATGATAGCGTTACTGTTGAACAATTAAGCAAATACGGTGAAAAGGTACAACAATATTTAAGCAAAAGTAAAGAAAAAGTATTTTTGCTAGACAACGAAAACGCTGTAGATGCAATGGAAGAAAAATATTCTGACTTTTTTAAGGTTGAACGCCCTAATCAAACAGACACCATCATAAAACTCAAAAGTGGTATTAGCGAAAAAGACTTACAAATATGTTTTCGCGCACCTTTTCCAGTTGAAACCATGATAGCGTTTATGGATGAGCATGCTGTAAAAGTCTTGGTAGACTAATGGCTAAAATTATTCGAACCCCAGTATACAATGAGTATATCGAGATTGATGACTATATTTGTGAAAATATCTTACACACCTGAATTTCAACGGCTTAAAAGGAAAACAGACAGGATTCATCACTATACCACACCTGTACCTATGATAGGTTTTTCTGAGTTTTCCATTTTTTTCTACTAAGAATTCGCACACAACCTCAAAAACACCCTAAAAACAAAAACTTTGTGTGACATAAAAGTTCATAAACTAAATCTATGGAAAAAAACACGAACAAACAAAAACAAATTCTTTATATCAATAGAGTTCGTTCTGCCAAAACACTAAAACATCTGACACACAATACTAGTTTCACCACTACCACAAAGTTGAAACTAAGCACACAATATGTATTCACTTAATACGCCTACAAAAACAACTGCTTGAGCCATGGGGAGCCGATTCACCGTTAGTTTTTTTGGGTACCAAATTCAATATCACCCACCGAAGCAGCAAGAACACAACCATCCACAACTAATAGTGATACCCGTAACGCGTTTTGCAGTTATTGTCACTGTAAGCATAGTCACGTAAAAAGTATTTTGATTCAAATCTATGAAGACGACGTGAGAGAGTTTATCTCTTGCTCCAAATAGGCTTTGTTTTGTCGCTGGTAATCTGCATTTGCTTGTTTTACTTGTTTGTTTAGTGCTGTTGGTGTTGTTTGTTTTTGTATTGATAGTGTGTATTGTATTGTCGATGTTAGTTTTTGTGTTTTTGCGTGTGGTGTGGGTTGGTTTTGTTGTGTGGTGTTTTTTGTATGTTTTTGGGTTTTTGTTACTATTTTCGGTATTGTTTTTTTGTTATTGCTCATCATGTGATACGTGCATGTTGTTTGGATGTTTATTTGTTTCTGTTTTGCTCGTTTTTTGTTTTATTTGTGTTGTTTTTATTTATTTGTTTTTCATTTTAGTTTATTTTGTTGCATTATTTTTTTAAAGCTTAAAAAGATAGCCTGATGACATTGGTCTGAACTATGTTGTTTAGTTTTCTGAGATGTGACTTTCGGAGGTCGTCAATAGTTTGGTTGGAAAAAAATTAAAGGAGGAGAGTTTTATGCATAGCTATGTTCTAGCTCTTTTTTGGAGCTTGTTTTGTTATTATGTACTATGCATTTTGTGTATTATATTAAGTTGGGTTACATTGCAGGTTGTCTGGTTTTTTGTTTTCAATGTCTGCTTGTTCTTTGCTTGGGTCTAACATTTTCCATACGACTGCTGCGAGTAATCCACCGATTATTGGTGCAACCCAAAATAGCCAAAGTTGTTGTAGTGCTGTGCCGCCGACGAATATTGCTGGACCTAAGCTTCTGGCTGGGTTAACGCTGGCATTGGTTATTGGTATTAGAACTAGATGTACTAGTGTTAGTGAAAGACCTATTGATATTCCTGCGAAGCCTTTTGGTGCTTTTTTGCTTAGAGAGCCATGTATGACGAGTACGAAGATGAATGTACATACTATTTCAGCTATGGCTGCTGCTAAAAGTGAGTAACCTGTTGTGCTTCCGTAGGCGTTTTGTGCCAAGTTGCTTATTGTTGTGCTTCCGAATCTGTCTACCATAATTAGGTAAAGTACGCCTGCACCCATTGTTGCCCCTATGCATTGGAAGACGATGTAAAATATTGTGTCTTTTACATTCATTTTTCCTGCGACTAGCATGGAGATTGAAACAGCTGGGTTAATATGGCAACCTGAAATACTACCTATGGTGTAGATTAATACTAGCACTGAAAGGCCGAATGCTAATGATACACCTAATCCTCCGACGTTTGCAAATGTTGCAGTTCCACATGCTGCGAAAACTAGTATAAATGTTCCGAGTAGTTCGGCTAAATATTTTTTGAATTCCATATTGTTAGTCATGCTCATATCTTTTTTTAACCTCTTTATTTAAGGTGTTAATGTTGTCGGTTTAATTAAGCATTATGTATCACAAAACCAAACAGTTAATACTACATACACCTGTTAGCCTCTACACACAACACAACATCATAGCATAAATTGGTTCTTCACCAAAAAGTTCACCATCAACTACACCAATACCGGAAAAACCACAAAAACAAACAAACACTTCCATAGAAACAACAGCTTTATCACCCAAATATTTCTGAACACATAACTTTTAACTTTAAACCACAAATTCATGTAAACCTTATACAGTATAAAAGTTACTTACATAGAAAAAAAATTAGAGCTTTTCAGATGATGCAATATCCATCATCAAAAACCCTGACAATGGCTTAGGATAAAAATCTGTACTCTTCTCTGGCAAACGTTCATGTTGCAACGCAAGTTCCAAAACAGCTTTAGCACTAATAGGATTTACGAGAAACGCTACACTTGCTTCGCCCTGATCAATTTTTTCCATAGCCACCTTTGTCCACCGCACATAAATAATGTTTTCATCAATTTTTAATTCACCAGTTTTCAAAATAGTCTTAAACACAATATCACGCAAAATAACAACATCAAAAATTTTAGTCTCTTTTGATGTATGAGTGTTAACAAACTGATAAACACTCTCTTCATGCTTCAATGTTAAACCAAAAGCATTTTTCCCATCATAAACACAAAACGAGTGTTCATCAATATGACTTGCAAGATAACTATCTATTGCTTCAACAGTTGGATCAACATCTGTAACTATGAAATAACGTTTACATTCTTCCATAACCTCTGGCGTTATCCTTGCTTCTTTAAGCAATCTATGAGTTGGTAAAATCGTTAAACCTTTATCCTGCACAGGCACCATGTAACACATATGAAAATTAAACGCTGAATCCGCACAACCTTCTCCTTTAGCACGCATTTCATCTCGATAAGCAAGTGCACTCTCATACCGATGATGACCGTCATTTATAACCATCTGTTTTTCACTTAACACTTGTTGGATGAACTTTATTTTTATTGGATCATTAACTTCCCAAACAGTATATTCTACGCCATCAGGATCAGTAACACTGACACAAGGCACAGTTTTTGTTACCTCTTTAAAAAAATCAGTTGATTGTCCATCAGGATCTGGGTACATTAAAAAAACCTGTTCAAGATCTTTTTGTACCGTACGCAACATATTCAACCGATCTGTTTTTGGTGCAGAATGTGTAAACTCGTGTGGAAAAACCATGTTTTCACTGTAAGGATACAATTGCAAAGCAGCAATAAGGCCTGTAAGTGAAAGTTTTTTTCCGTGAATACTGTATTCTTGTCGTGCAACAAAAAATGCGTGTTGCGATGTACGTTCAAACACGCCATCTTTTAGCCACTGCTCAATACGTTGTCGCGCAATTTGATACTTGTCAGTTTCTATCGGTAAAATTAGGCGACAATAATTATAGAGTGATTTTGCATAATATTCTTTTTGCATTTTAGAATCAATTTTATCATAAGGCTGTGTAACCAACGTTTCTGGGTTACCTGCTTTAGTTGTGTATTTTATGGCTCTAAATGGTCTCACGTCAACCAAAGGAATCCACTCATATTTTAAGACTTTAACTAATCCTACTGCATATTAACCTTTAACTGTAGTTCATAGATTTAGCCTTAATACACAAAACAAATGTCTATCAAAGAAACAAATTATGCTGTAGGCAGCTCATGGTTATTTAGTTATTAGTGGTGAAGGGTGAAGTGGGAAAATTTGTTGTGTTTTTTGTTTTTGTTGTTTTGAGGTGTAATCTGTGAGTTTTATGAGGTTGACTGTAATGTTAAGAGTATAAAAACAGTATAGTGAGTGTTTTGTAGGATCTGTTCTGATGGAGTAATTATTTGTTGAAAAATTTTGTTACGGGTGACAGTTAAAATGTCACTCGATATTTTTGGATTTAGTAGATGTTCAAATGTTTGCATTTGAACTTTTGTTGTAACATTTTTGGTGTTTACTTTATTTCCCAGATTTCGTCAATTAAGTTGATGACTTGTTTTATATCTTCGAGACGCCATTCGCCCATGTGTCCGATACGGAAGGTTTTATCTGCCAATGCGCCGTAGCCTGCTGATATGAGGTAGCCTTTTTCTGCAAGTTGTTGGTTTAATGCTTTTATGTCTTTATTTTGTGTGTTGTTTATGCAACTAACTGTGATTGATTCATATCCTGGTTCTGGGAACATTGTGAAGTGTTTTTTTGCCCATGTTTGGGTATAGGTTGCCATGTCAATATGTCGTTGATAAATTTTGTCGTAGGTTTCATCGAGTAGTAGATCCATTCGTTTGTTTAATGCGTATAGTAGACTTATGTTTGGTGTGAATGGTGTTTGGTGTTTTTTTTCGAATTCGAAAATGTCGACAAGGTCTGTGTATGCACCGCGATTTGGTACTGTTTTTGCTCGTTCGATTGCGCGGTCAGTGACCAGTCCGATTGTGAGTCCGGGTGGTAATGCAAAGCATTTTTGTGTGGAGGCAAAGAGTAGGTCGCAACCGATTTCTGAAGGAATTAGTTTGTCTCCTGCTAGTGATGATACTGCGTCAACGGCTATTATAACGTCTGGATAGTTTTTGCGTATGGTTTGTGCTATTTCTTTTATGGGGCTGCGTACGCCTGTGGATGTTTCGTTGTGGCATATTGTAACGGTGTCGTATTTTTCGTTTTCAAGTTTTTCGGTAATCATGTCTGGTTTGATGGCTTTGCCCATTTCTACTTCAAGGATGTCTGTTTCTTTTCCACATGCTTGTAGTGTTTGGGCTGCTCTTTTTGAGAAGGCTCCATTTACGCAAGCGAGGGCTTTTTGTTTTACTATGCTTCTGCCTATTATGTCAAACCATAGTGTGCCTGAGCTTGTTGTTATGGTTGGTTTTATGTCTGGTGTTAGTTGGAAAAAATTGGTTAGTTTGTCTGTGATTCCGCCGTATAGTGTTGCGAATTCTTTTTCTCGATGACCTATTAGTGGGCGGTTTTGTTCTTCTAGGACTTGTTTACTTACTTCGGTTGGTCCTGGAATTAAAAGTTTCTTGTGCATGATGATTCCTCTATGATAAGGATGCTTATTGAAAATATAAGGGTTTATGCTGTGTTTAGTGTTGGGTGTAGCGTTTTTTTTATGTGTTTGTTATTAACAAAATTTTGTGAGTTGATTTTTTGGTGGTGTTGAAATTTTTTGGTTGTTGGGGTTTGTTGTTGGTGTTTTTTGGTGGTTAAGTGTATTTTTGTTTTAAATTTGTTTTTGTTTTCTTTTGTGAAATTTATGGTATGTTTGTGGTGGTTTGTTTTTTGTTGTTGTTTGTAATTTTTTGTGTTTTGTGTTTTTTATTGTGTGTTGTGTGTTAAAATATGGTGTTGTGTGTTAAAATATGGTGTTGTGTGATTGTGTTGGGGTTATTTTGGTAGTGGATATGTGTTAATGTTGTTTTTGTGTTTCTTTAAAAGTTGTGTTGTTGAGAAAAAAGGTGGTGAAAAGGTTAGGCACCTATTTCATCAAATAGCCCGAGGAGTAGTTCTGCTACTTTTTCGCCTAGGTCGGTTTTTAGGTAGTATTTTTTTAGTGGGTCTATGCGTCCACTTTTTGCTAGTCCTAGGTTTTCGATTTCTATCATTCGTGCTCTAAATGTGCCGTCGCTTATTGTGAGTTCGTTTTGTCTCATAAAGTCTTTTGCGTCTTTCCATTTTCCTTTATCCATGTATAGTAGTAGTAAACAGTCGATTGCGTGGTCTTTTTCTAGGACTGTTTTTATTGCTGATAGTTTGGGGTTTTTTAGGACACGTTTTGCTTTTTCTTCTACTTCTGTGTTATTCACGTTTTTCCTTTCCTATTTTTTTATGTATGGTTGTTATGTATTAGTGTTTCTTTACTTAAATGCTGTATTGCTGTTCATGATACATATCTGGAGACGCCCTATTGAATAAAAACGTGTCGCTACACCAAACATGAAGACACAAACAACAATACACACGAAATATTAACAAATAACACAAAAAACACCCAACAAACAAACAAACAAACAAAAACCCACAACAACAAACCACAACACCCAACACCCTTTTATAACAACCCAAACATACCATTAACACAAGGCAAAAACAATGACAAACAACACCACATACGAAATACCCACATGGAACCAAATCTACAAAATGCTACTACAACAAGCACAAAAAATCCAAAAAACCCCCTACCAACCAGACATCATAATCGGCATAGCCCAAGGCGGCACAATACCAACACGCATACTAACCGACCTCCTAAACACCAAAAAAACCACAACAATAACCATAAAATCCTACACAAACATCGCCCAACCCAACACACAACCCACACTCACACACCCACTAACCATCCCCATAAACAACAAAAAAATCCTCCTAATCGACGACATCACAGACACAGGACAAACCCTAAAAACAGCCAAACAACACCTCACCAAAAAAGGCGCAACAGAAACAAAAACTGCAACACTATACACCAAACCAACAACCCAAACCACACCCGACTACACCGAAAAAACAACAAAAAACTGGATAATATTCCCATGGGAAATCAAAGAAACCATACAAAACATACTCCAAACAACAAACAACAAACAACAAACAACAAACAACGAACTCGCCAAACTAATAAAAGCAGGACTACCCAAACAACTCCTAAAACAAATACTCAAAACCCTACCGGAGAAACCCCAAAATGACCCTACACACCTTTAAAGAACACAACTACTACGCCGAAATAACAGGATACACCAACATCTGCTCCAAACAAGCAATAACATACCTCAAAAACAACAGAAAAACAACAAAACAAAACACCGAAATCCAATTCTACAACTCAAACCTAATCGCCACACCAAACCACCTCTACTTTGCCATTCTAAACTCCCTCCACGCATTCAAAAACCACACAAACATCTCAAAAAGCATAGCAATGGAAAACCTACTTTACGCTTCCACACAACACCAAATACAAGAAGCAATACAAACCATCGGCCTAAAACCCAACATGACTAAAATGGCTGTAACAATAACCGGCAAAAACCCTCAACACATCCAAACCGCTCTAAACGATTTATCTACACATCTACAAACTGAACCCAACGATACCGTACTAGACTTAACACCAAAAAAAAATAGCCAAATCAAACAAACCTTCAACATAACTCCAACAATGATTAAAACAATAACAAAAAACAAAAAAAACAATACAGCACTTACAGACCTAATAATTGAAAAAATGGCTGTATTAACCACAAAAATTTAAAGCATCTTTTCTTTCATAACCGATATAATCTCAACCGGTTTAATCAACGAAATCCCCGTTAAAGTACCCATAATCTCGATAAGCACAATTTTATCCGGATTTTCCATATCTGCTTTTTGCCCAATTCCAGAAGCCACCGCAGAAATAATATCTGACGAATGAAGCATAGTACACCGTTTCTCAACCGTAATACGATAAGTTTCATCCCTCATTATACGCGTTGCAAGTTCCAACGACACATTCTTTATCGTCTCCAAATCTGTTGGTACAACACGCTCAATAGGTATAATACGTAACGCAAAACGAAACTCATACGGACGCTCTCTAAGTACATTACGCAGCTTATCTACGGCCACATAAGGATCTAAACTGGTTTTGGCAACAATAATGCCGCGCACACCAGTTTTAACCGCCTCCGCCTCCTTATCATCAAGATAATTTTTTAATAGAAACAGAATTTCATTAATCATAGCACGTTCATTACCACGAACTGTTGAAACCAATATGTTAAAGTCTCTAAGCATAAACAACCCAATGAAAAACAGTTCAAACCTCAACATTTATAATACTATTTCTATGTTACGCAAAAGACTAACAATCAATTTTTACAAAAATCGTATTTCTCATTATATTGTTAGCTGTATTCAGTAACGCTTCAACAACGTACACAAATGAGAAATCATAAAGTCATTTTCCGCATAAACCATATTTTCTTAGAAGACGTTTTTTGTTTAGGCCTGTGAAGGCTGTGTGGGAGAGTTTTTCCTTGCTTGCAATAGGTCTTATTTTGTCACTGGCGTATTTTTATTTGTTTTGTTTTACTTATTTTGTTTGACGCTGTTTGTGTTATTGTTTTTGTATTGATAGTATGTGTTATGTTGTTTTGTTGCGTGTTTGTTTTTGGGTTTTTCTTGTAGCGTATATTGGTTTTGTTGTGTTTTTGGGGTTTTTGTTGTTTGTAAACGGTTTGTTTAATGTTCATGCGTTATACGTGGGGGAGTTACGTTATGATGGGTAAAGAACCGACTCCAACATATGAGGAAATGAAGCGTATGTGGGGAGAAAATTGTGAAAAAGAATACGCTATGAATATTCGCAACGCCAAAATAGCAGAGCTTGTAGAATTACTGTTAGCTCTTGGATTAGAGCAGCAAGCACGACTACAGTTGCTTATCGACCGCCTCATTGATAACGAAGAAATGTAAGGAGCGGTTTGAAGTTTTGTGCGGCTTGAAAAGGATGAGTCTGAAAGGGCAGGGTCTAAAGCGGCATTTGTGCCGCTTTGCGGCGACGCGCTCCACACCGCATATAAATCGCTCCGCCTTCGGCTTCGAGGGATAGCCTCAAAAATCAAGCTCATTTGCGGTTTTCGTTGGCATTAACCGCCTCACCCGATACTTTGTACTCCCGCCCTTTCGGGTCGGGTTCGGCGGCTTGTGCCTTCGTTTTTCCTGCTATTTGGTTGATTTTTGCGCTTTATTAAGCGGCTGTATCGTCACCGCCCCTGCACAAAAAAGGAATGCGCATGTGAGAGGTGCTTTATTCCTTGTCTTTATCATCTTTATCTTCAATTACATCCGTTAAAAGCCGCGAAAAATCAACTGCTTTCTTTGAAGTTATAACAGGTTCGCCTGTTTGCGCCTCAATTTCTTTACGGGCATTTCCCGCAACATTGCCGCCACGTTTCGCAACTTGCTTATTTTCCTCAAAAGTTTGCGGTTTTTCTTTTTTTGAAAGCGTGGTTGTAGTGACTTCTGCAAGCTGATTAAGCGTTAATTCCAAAAGTGACATGTTATCGCGGAGATTTTCCTTTTTCAAGCCTTTGAAAGTTTTGTATTGTCGCGTAGTCATGCCACTCCACGCCTTTGAAATCTCATCCGTCAGTATGGCGTATTCTTTACCCTCTTTAACTCCTCGCGTATCCCACTCCGACGTTAATTCGTTTCTTACCTGAAGTGTTAGAATTCTTTGATTAATCCATTCTTTCGAGTAACCTTTTCTTAAATATGTAGCAAACGCGCGGTCTATAGCTAAGTAGAGTAGGCAGGTGTCGCCTTACCGCATTTCTACGACAGGTCTACACAAACCCCTCTCAGAACCGGACTTACACGTTACCGCGTATCCGGCTCCCCC
>WRNB01000042.1 GCA_009776805.1 Candidatus Bathycorpusculum grumuli
GTTTTTTGTTTTTGTTTGCTTATTTTTTAGCATTAGTTCCTTGTTTTGGTTTAACATTCTACATTTGTAGTGTAGATTGTAGTATTTAAATCTTTTTGTTTGTGTTTGTGTTTGATTGGATAAGTTTGTTGTGGTTTGTTGTTTTAGATGTTATGTAGTGGTTGGTGTTTGTTGTTTGTTATGTGTTTTGATGAAAATTGTGTGCTGGTTGTTTGTGTCTTAAAAATTTGTGAACTAAATATGTGACCTAAAACTACCCGCTGAGTAGTAACGGAAACTAGTGTGTTCTGTGATGGTATGAAGGTCAAATTATTTTTTATTTGTTTCTTACTCTACAAAGAGTAGAGTGGAAAGATACCGCTCGCCAGTATCAGGTAATATTGTAACGATAGTTTTTTCTTTATTCTCATGACGTTTCGCAATTTGAATAGTTGCCCACAATGCTGCACCTGATGATATCCCTACAAGTATTCCCTCCTTACGGGCAATTAGTCGACTTGTATCAAATGCGTCTTCATCTGTAACAGTAATGATTTCGTCATATATTTTTGTGTTAAGTGTTTTTGGCACAAAACCCGCGCCAATTCCCTGAATTTTGTGTGCACCAGCAATACCTGTGGATAAAACGGCCGAATTTTTTGGTTCAACTGCTACCACTTTAATTGAAGGATTCTGAGATTTTAGGTATTCTCCAACACCAGTAATCGTGCCTCCAGTTCCTACACTAGCTACAAAAATGTCTACTACTCCGTTTGTATCGCGCCAAATTTCAGGTCCAGTTGTTTCTCTGTGTACTGTAGGATTAGAGGAATTAATAAATTGTTCAGGCATAAATGAATTAGGTGTAGTGGCTATTAGTTCTTCTGCTTTAGCAATTGCGCCTTTCATACCCTTTGTGCCGTCCGTCAAAATTAATTCTGCACCATATGCCTTCACGAGTTTCTGGCGTTCTATGGACATGTTTTCTGGCATAACCAAAATAAGATGATATCCGCGCGCAGCACAAACAGAAGCAAGACCAATTCCAGTGTTACCTGATGTTGGTTCAATTATTACTGTATTTGGTTTTAAAAAACCGTTTTTTTCAGCATCATTAAGCATTGCGTTTGCTATTCTGTCTTTGATTGATCCTGCTGGATTAAAATATTCTAATTTGGCAAGCAGAGTAGTGTTTAGGTTAAATTCTTTTTCAATACGTGAAAGTTTGAGTAATGGTGTGTCGCCAATTAGTTCTGTAACTGATTTGTAAATATTTTTCATTTTTGATTGGTGTTTTTGTTTTTTTGTTTGTTTCAAATTTTTTTGGTTCTTTGTTATTTGTAGTTTCACATTAACACCCCAACCCATAATTCATACAGGTTTAGTGTGAAAAAATCTAGTATTTATGCGTATACTTAACAAAACATAAAAAACCAACAAACAATAGAAATATCAAACAGCCATCTTTAATTTCAACAAAAACACCTTTAACTGACGCTATTTCATGCTAAAAACACATTTCTGTAAACCCATTCCCACTCACACATGACCACAAAAGGACAACCCAAGCATCTATCTATAGATCTTTTTACCTATAGGCTCTTAGAACTGATTTCCTAAGGGGTGAATCGTGAGAATCTAGAAAAACCATGTAACCATTAGTTAAACAAAAATTATACTTGAACCGTAATACAAATTGTGAAATTTCAACTTCATCAGAAGGATTATGATATACACATATAGCCATTTTATTAATGTCTACAAATTGTGCATTATCTATTATACCACCCCACAACGCCTGTATTTCACAACCCTCAATATCCATTTTCAAAAAATCAATTTCACTTAGACCATACTTCTCAACTAAATTGACAAGCGTAATAGTGTCCTCGTTACTAATATTAGATAAATATTTTTGTATTATTACCACTTTTTCTTTATAAGGCAAAAAAGTTTGCTTTAAAGCCTCACACCACTCAGCATCACCCTCTATAATATACACCTTACTTGCTTTTTCAACAACACTTAATGCAAAATTACCCTCAGCAGCACCCACATCAATAACAATACCACCCTCACTTACCCCAAAATTCTCTCCCTTAACTTTTTTATGTGACCTCCGAAAACCTATATTTTCCCAAAAATCACATGTTGAAAACAGTGTAGCTATGTTACTTAGTTTTCTGAAATGGGGTTTTCGGAGGTTGCCTTTAGTATCAGATTTTATAACACCTATAAAATAATTATTACTTGTTAAATACCTATGTGGTGAAGCATAATCCTGCTCAAGCGAAACAGAATTAAAAGCCTGCCTTACTGTATTTTCATCCATACTTCTTTTATAAAAAAGTTTTTTATTATCAATTAAAACATAAAATAATCCTGTAGTTGTGTCCTTTTCAATTTTTAGTTTTCTTGTAACATATTTTTCTTGAATTGAAGCATCCATTTCAGGAAATGAAGTAATACCATTTTTTCTTAAAAGTGAAAAATTTCTCAATATTTCCTTTTTTCTTACGTTATCAAACTTAAAATCGTCTATATGACTTTTAAAATATGTTTCCTGTTGTTTAAGACGTATTTTTGAAAAATTAATCTCATTTCGATGTCTAATTTGCCCAATTTTTTCTCTTACTGTAAAAGGAATAATCTTGCGATATAAATTTTTTATTATTGTTTTTAACATTAGCTTATCTATACCTTTTACCTTTCACCACTCAGTTACTCCATAAATCTTAGTATATCATTTATATAGTTGTTTATGTGTTTTTTTTGGTTACGTCTTCTAATTGACTTTTCTTATGTTCAATAGTTTCGAAAATGTTTTGAACCGTTAACATTAACTTGAACCATACTTTATCAACTATCTACAAGGTGATCAATAAAGAATGGTTCAGGGTATAAACAAGAGTTTAACGTGACATTTTACTTTTTCGATAAACCAGCCGTAAAACACCTAAAAACCCCAACAAAACACAACACCAAACACAAAACAAACAACATCACACAAGCACTAACACACATAAGTCTACAAAACAACTACGCCAACAACGGCCTAAAACACCTAAAAAAACCCCAAAAAACCCACCACAACAACAAACAATCAACAAAAAAGAAAAACAATCAACAAAAAAAAACAAAACCAACCACAAACAACCAGACAGCGACACCTTTTTGTATCAACTAAAACAACTACACACAACAGTCCAAAAACATGCTAAACAACCTCACCACACAACCTTAAAAAGTCAAACAAAAAGGAGTTTTCACAAAAAAAGTCACCATAGTAATCAACATAGCATGTACCATACTATGGTAAAATGACAAGATGGGTAAACGGTGGCAAATCCAAACAGGGAACCTGTTACTCCCACACCTAGGCCATGTTGCGGATAGTAACTGCCAACTGTCGTTTCACCCTAAAAGCAATACTCATAAAATGTGGAAACCTTACTGTTGAATCTATGGCTAAAACGGTGTGACAGCTTTAGTTGAAGCTAAAACGCTAAATTTTAAAGTACGTATGATTCTTTTAGACCGTGGTTTTTGTTGGCACGAAATTCTCTTCGAGTTAGACAAGTTGGGTTACAAGTATTTGGCGGTGTTAAAGATATCTATATATCAACAGTTATATTTTTCGGGACTTAGATACTATTCACCCATTTTTAAAACAAGAAGCATTTTACCACAAAATATATACAAAACTAATTGCAAAAACAATTTGAATATGAACATATTATAAATAACTCATATTTTGTTTTTCAACTATCTTCATAAAAATACTGTCATTAAATATTATAATTGCTATCATCCAATTCCTGAGACTGATTTAAAATATCTAGAAGAGTAATACCATCAAGATACTCAGCTATAACCTTATATAAACCCATCCACATGGGCAAAGTTTTACAAAAACCAGCACGTTCACACCTATTGACTTTATCATCTAAACAAACAACAGGCGCAAGACTTCCCTCTATTGTTCTTAAAATTTCACCCACCGTATACTTTTCAGGGGACTTTAATAATTTATACCCACCATGATTACCTCTAAGACTTCTCAAATAACCAGCTTTATTTAGTTGAGAAATAATTTGTTCCATATATTTCACAGTTATACCCTGACGTTCAGAAATATCTTTCACAGGAATATATTCACCTGAACCATGTTCAGCCAAATCAAGCATAACTCGTAGAGCATACCGCCCCTTAGTTGAAATTCTCACCCCACCATCCTCCATAATTCCATTATACTACAAGTTTAATTGGATATAAATAATTCATAAAAAACATAGTTATTTAGAAGCCTCCGAATTTTTATTATACAGTTCAGCTAATTTTAAAATAGCCTCTTTGTAAACGGCTATCCCGTTTAAATATTCTTCAATTACTATATGCTCATCAATAGTATGATCAAGATGGGAATCACCTGGACCATAAGTCACAATAGGCAATTTCATCGCTTTTCCTAACAAATTCATGTCTCCAGTACCTGTTTTACGTAATAACGTTGCAGGCTTTCCTATAACTTTACGTATTGATAAAGAAACGGCATGAACAAGAGGTGAAGCTTTACTTGCTTCAAATGGTTCCACAGTATCTTGCACGGTCACATTGATACCTACTTTTGGGTTTGCCTCCTGATATTTTTCAACTATTTTAATCATTTTATCGTAAACCTGAGCCGTTGTAAACTGTATTGGTACACGAACATCAAGATTCATCTCAGCTTCAAAAGGAATAACTGAATCACCCTGTCCACCGACTAATTTTACAAGACAAACAGTAATTGAAGAAAAAGGAGTTTCTTGCGGATCCAATGAAGGAAAAGCACAAGCAAACTTTATTTTTTTCCAAAGTTCATAGGCCTTTTCAAGAGCATTATCATAAAGCCAAGGCGTTGAAGCATGACCAGTTTCAGTTTTTATCACTATTTTTAATTGAATTTGTCCTTTATAACCAATAGTTATATTTTCAACACCACTTGGTTCACCGAAAATTGCGTAATCTGCTTCAATACCCTGCGTAATTAAATGACGAACCCCCCTACTAGTTGCTTCTTCTTCAACAACACTTGCAACCAAAATTTTCCCTTTAAAATTAGGTTCTTTTGAAACAGCTAAAGCAGCCATAACCATTGCAGCCAATGGACCTTTTGCATCAACTGCGCCACGAGCATAAATTTTACCTTCTTCAACACGTAACGGCACATGCCCTGCAACAGTGTCCATATGACCACAAAGCAAAATAACAGGAAAACCATCACCGACAACACCAATCACGTTACCTATAGCATCTATACCCACTTCAAAACCCATTTGCTTCATTTGAGTAGCTAAAAAGTTTGCTATATGCTGTTCTTGTCCACTTGGACTATAAATACCAAGAAGATTAGTTAGAAATCGTACTGCCTGCTCGCTCATTTTCTTCATCCCCTAAAACTTCATCTAATACTCTAACCACTTTATCAATTTGTTCTTTGCTAATAACTAATGGTGGAAGCAACCGCACTACTGTTTTTCCAGCATCTATAATAAGAACACCTTTATTTAATGCCTTCATTATTACACCATAAACATCATAACGGAGTTCCATACCAAGCATTAGTCCTAAACCACGTACTTCTTTTACGATTTTATGTTTTAAAGCAACTTGTTCTAGTTGATTTTTGAAATATTCTCCGTTAATTGCCGTTTTGCTAACCAAGTCTTCTTCTAATAAGACATCAATTGCAGCGCACCCTGCAGCACATACAAGAGGACTACCACTAAAAGTTGTTGTATGCTCACCTAATTTGAAGGATAACATAATACTATAACGTGCAACAGTAATACCTATTGGCAAACCACCCGCAAAAGGTTTAGCAAGACACATAATATCAGGCACCACATTCCAATTTTGACAACAAAAAAGTTTACCAGTGCGTCCAAAACTTGTTTGCACCTCATCAAAAATCAACAAAACACCTTTTTCGTCACATAATTCCCGTACCTGCTGCAAATAACCATCAACTGGAACGCGAATACCCCCCTCACCACGAATTGGCTCCAAAATTACTGCAGCAGTATTGCCAGTTATCGCTTCTCGAAGTTTATCAATATTATCAGGCGCAACATGTTTAACATCAGGAATAAGTGGCATAAAAGGTTCACGATACTTTTTATCCCAAGTTACAGAAAGTGCTCCCATAGTTTTACCATGATAAGCACCCATTATACCTATAATTTCAGTTTTACCAGTTGCTTTACGAGCAAGCTTTATAGCACACTCTACCGATTCAGCACCACTATTAGACAAAAATGCCTTATCAAGACCCTTAGGAAGTATACTAATAAGTTTTTGAATAAACTCTGCACGCTTATCATTATAGTAACAACTATGAAGTGTAATTAACTGCTCCGCTTGAACTTTTATAGCATCCACAATTTTTGGATGACAATGACCTAACGCCGCTACTCCATAACTACTTGCACAATCAATATACTCTTTACCATTAATATCCCACAACAATGCACCTTTACCACATGTAAAAACTATAGATTTTTTAGAAAAAACATTAGCCAAATATACAGATTCACAATCAATTATTTCTTGTTCATTCATTAGTTATCACTGTACCCATTTTGTAATTTAACGCTAAAGTTATAGGTTGTTTAATAATTCCTGAAGTTATAAAAACCTCTTTAACATTCTGATTAAGAGCAGCAAGACCAGCATGTACTTTAGTACTCATACCACCACCAATTTTAGGTAACACCTCTTTAACTTCGTTTACAGTAATTTTTGACACACACTCACCCTTGAGGATTAAACCTTCCACATCTGTTAACAAAATTAATTTGTCTGCTTTTAAAGCACCCGCGATTATAGCAGCCGTTCGATCACCATCCACATTTAACGGATCATATTCTGAACTAAGAGCAACAGGAGTAACAACTGGTAAATATCCATGCTCGAGAAGTAAATTGAGAAGCTTAACATTTACTTGAGTTATTTTACCAGTATAACCACCATCAACTATTTTTTTACGCCCACGCTCATCAACAATAATAAGTTTTGTTTTACGCTCAGCCCTAAGAATGCCCGAGTCAAGCCCACTTAAACCAACAGCATTAATACATTGAGCTTCAAGAGCTAAAACAATTTGTTTATTGAGTTTACCAGCCATAACCATAGTGTAAATTTCAACAGTTTCTTTATCAGTATAGCGACTACGAAAACCTTCAGGAGACATTATAAACTTTTGTTCTTTACCCAATTTTGAAGCAATTTCAGTAACTTCAACACCGCCACCATGAACAAGAACAACTTGGTGATCTTTTATTATATCCTTTAGGTCCGCAACAAGATCGCTTGATGCACCATCTTTGAGGATACTACCGCCCATTTTAATTACTAGCAACATACTAAATCACATCGGGTGGAACCCAGTACTTTTAAGTCCTGTGGTCTCATCTATTCCTATAAGCAAGTTAAGACATTGAACACCTTGTCCTGAAGCACCCTTACACATATTATCAATTGCAGAAAACATTATAAGACGATTTGTATGCTCATCAATTTCGAAGCCTATATCGCAAAAATTTGTGCCAGTGTTAATTTTCGGGTCTGGAAGCTGATAAGACCCTTTTTGATATTTTACAAGTCGTATAAATGGTTCGTTTTCATACATACTGCGCAGCGTTTTCCAAAGATCTTTGTTTGTTAGAAACTGCTTATAGTAGGTGTAAATTGTTGATAAAATACCACGCACCATGTTGACTGCATGTGGCGTAAAACCGATTTTTACAGGCTGTTCACTAATAGCTGAGAGTTCTTGTTCTATTTCAGCTATATGACGATGCTTAGTAACTTGATATGGGCGTACACCACTAAACCGTTCAGGATGGTGCGAAGCGGATGTTGGCTTACTACCACCACCCGAACTACCAACTTTGAGGTCAACAGTAATTTTGTTGGTATCAACAAGACCAGCTTTGATTATTGGAGCTAACCCTAAAATTGTGCTTGTCGCCATACATCCAGGACAAGCAACTAATTTGGCGTTTTTTATTTCTGCCCGATGAAGTTCAGGTAAACCATAGACTGCTTCATTAAGTATTTCAGGGTTAGCATGTTTCCACCCGTAGTACGTTTCATAGTCGATAGGATTTTTAAGGCGAAAATCAGCACTCATATCTATAACTTTAAGGCCTGCCGCAAGAAGTTCTGGTATGAGATTAACGGAACTGCCATGTGGAGTCGCCGTGAATATTATATCACAGTTATTTTGGATAGCAGATATATCTTGTTGTACGAATCTAAGTTGTGTTAAACCACGGAGGTTGGGATGTATGTTGAAAATATATTCATCCACGTTTTGGCGAGAAGTAACCATTGTTACTTCTACATGCGGATGTAACAGTAAGAGACGTAAGAGTTCACCACCAACGTATCCTGAACCACCGATTATTCCTATTTTTGTCATGTTTGTTTCTTCTCCTGAGAGGCTAAATTGCTACGTTTTTAATTAATTATACTTTGAGCAGTCTCTAAGAGCGGAATTGCCACATTTAGACCTGTTACAAGTCGGGTGTTTTCCCAGAACTCTGGACAGGAATTTGCCTCATGAAACACAAGGCTATTTTTATTTTCTTCTATATTTTGATCGATTATGTTTTTAACTTTCTGGTAAGAATCTGAGTTTGCGTACGTATCAAATGTTTGTTCCAATTTGTGGTTCCAAGAAGAAAAATCTGTTAAACGTGTTTCGTCAGCTTTTATTTTTTGTACGGGCAAATAGGCTTGTGCTGCAAGGTCAAGCTGTGTTTTTAGGAATTCATCATCTAACTGTTTTTTACTGGGAATATTGACCATTGCGTCTAGTGCAAAAATCCAGGCGTCATTGCCTTCACCTAGTGTGTTACCGCATTTTGTTGCTAATTCTATTACGTTTTTTGGTAGTTTAGCTTCAAACACCAAATTTCCAAGAAATGTGTTTGTGCGAAAATCCTTAAAACCTGCTCGAGCAAGTGCTTTATTGTGGCAAATAGGTTGTTTACCTTTTTCTTTGTAAACGATTATACGCAGGTCGTAAAACCATTTATTGATTAGTTCTTGAGCGACTACACCAATAGGGTTGATGATGTTTGGTTTTGTTTCTTTTATGTTTGCTATGAGTTCGTCTTGGTTTTTTGATAGCATAATCATTTTGCCATGTGTTCCAGCATCTGCTTTAATTACTATACCATCATTGAGGGTGAGATTTGCTTGAAACAAGTTGGCGATGTCTTTTTCGTTGTGAATTTCTTTATGATTTTTCATGAAATCAGATGCATCACAAGGTACAAACACAGTTTTAGGGACTGGTAAACCTGCTTTCCAAAGATTTAGTAATGTGCGTAATTTACTGTAACAAGTGAATTCTATTTGGCTGGTGTTTAGGGTTTTTTTGCCAAGTGTTTCCATAATGTAGGAGGCTTGGAGACGGCGGTTTTTGCTTTGTGCTCGGTTAAGTACAACTGTTGTTTGGTTGAAAATTTCAGTATAGTCTTTACCTACAGTTTTAGCACTAAAACCTTCTTTTGATATTGTTAAGGCAATTTTGCGAAATGGTATAAATTTGAGGTCTATTCCAAGTTGTTGTGCAGTCTGCTTTATTCCTGCTTCATCATTTTCTGAGCGTTCATAAAGAAGAGCTATACTCATTGTGTTATGTTTTCCTTTTAAAAATTGGCGTTATAAAGTGTAAAGGGTGATTGTTTTTTGACTGTTTATTCGCCCCAGTCTTCGCCTTCTATAGTTATTTCTTGTAGATTTACATTGTCATCTTTTATATCTTTCACTTCAAGTTCAAGACCGCAACCAGAGCAGCTAACGATTTCGCCAATTTCTGTGTCTGTGGGTATTTCTATGTCTGCATCACAATCAGGACATTTTGATTTTAGATTTGTTGGTTTTATCATTGGTTTATTTCACTTTTTATTGGAAATGAACGTTTTATTAAAAGCGGGTATCTTTTAAACATTGTGACTTAATTGTTACAGGCTGTTAAATAAATGTTCCAAATGGGACAATTATTCATAACTAAAAAACGTGCAAAAAGATCTAACAAATATGTTATGTATAAAAGACGATAAACGTACTTTTCAAAAGTTAAAAGTAGCGAAATCGTTAAATTCCGACGTGACTTCTTCATTACAGGTGTGGCCTATGGATGAAACAGATAAAAAAATTATTAAAATATTAAAAGATGACTCAAGAACAGGTTTTGTTGAAATCAGTAATCAAATAGGGTTATCTGAAGGTGCAGTCAGAAAAAGGATAAAAACTTTAACAGATGATAATACCATACGTAAATTTACAGTAAAACTCAGTGTATCTGAAGGTGCAGAAGCCATAACATTGCTAACTGTAAATCCATCGTATCCTACACAAGAAGTAACAAAACATATACAATTAATCTCAAATGTAGAAACAATTTATGAAGTAACAGGTGAATATGACATCATCGCGGTCATAAATGGTATGAATGTAGTTGAAGTCAACGAATGTATAGAAAAAATCAGAAGTGTCGAAGGTATAATGAAAACCAATACCATGATAGTTTTGCGCAACATTTAAACTAAATTTATCATTAGATATCTATCATTTATTATGCCAAATGCTGAACAAAGTGCTTTCGGTACGAATTAATTAAATCTTTACTAACCTGCATAACCGCCAACAACTCACACAACATAAATCAACTCCCATCAGGTTATCTAAAAAACAGTCAAAGTTATATATCAAAATTAAAAACTAGGCGGTTAAAAAGATTTAAATAATAAAAATATTTCTATAACCAAAATTTTTTAGTTATTACTCAACAGATTCCCACTATTTGTAGTGCTTTTACAACAATTTTACTCACACATAGTTTTATTCTTTTGCCTTTTTTTCACAACCATATTTTTGCAGAGAAACCACCCTACAGTGATTTATAAGTGAAAAGTGACGCTACATCTTTGCTAAGTAGAGACCACCATGACAAGTCAATGCTAGAAAAACCACAAAAACAGATAAATGCTTTCAAGGAAGTCACACACAAACAATCATCAACTAAAATCTCAAAAAGAATAATACTTAGCTCTAAATGCTTTTTGTATTTTTAGTTAGACTATCTCTAAATACATTGATCACCACATCATATTAAAAACACAACTATACCTTTCAAAGAGGCAGCAGAAATTTGAGTACTAGTAAAATGAACACAGACTTTTCATACTTAGACACTGATATTGAACTCCTAAACGACGGTTCTTTAAATGCTTCAGGTATAGCAGAATATATTCGTTTTAACTGTTGTCCACGTTTCTTTAAACTAAAATTTGAAGATAAAGATGCCAGAAAACGCAGATGGCCTGAAGCTTTTAAACCTACAAGTTCTCTGATATATGGCGTAGGTAAATTATTTGAAACAAAAAAAATATCTGAACTAAAAGAAAAAGTAACTACCTATTATGATTTTACTAAATATGACCCTTACCAACATGGTTGGGAAAAAGCTGTGGATTCTTTAACTGAATTACGCCAAATTATCGAAACTCAAATTAATGCAAAAGAAATAGTTTCTGATATTCCTATCTTGTTTTATCAGGTGCCCATGAAAGGTAACATTGGAGTGTGGGATATAACTGGTATAGCTGATTTGATTGCGATTTGGCCACCTAAAAATGGTAAAATGCTTATACGAATTTTTGAACTTAAAGCTTCATGGAAAGAACAAACTACTCATCGTATTCAAGTAGCGATTTATGCAATGCTACTTTCTATGGCACTTGGGGATTTGATATCTAAAGTTAAAATTGAAGGTGGTGTAATTAACCGTGAAACAAGTATCGAAAATCTTACTGCAAAAGATTTACCTAACTTCAAGTTAAATCCTCTAATTCAGGATGTTGAACGATTACTTGCTGAAAGCGGCGAATTAAACCGCATTCATCAAACACCCATAGAACAAGTCGAATTTCAACTATGTTCCAAATGTGATCTGTGTGGTTTTAATGAATGCTGTATTGTTTCTGCCGTAGAAAACGAAAGCATAGCACTGCTTAATTTAAGCCGAGGCGAGCAAAAAACTCTTAAATATCATGGAATTTTAAAGCTTGAAGACCTAGCAAAACTAAAACCCGTATTTGACTCGTATAGTTTGCGCCCATATGATTTCAAAATTATTCCTGCAAATGATTCTAAAAGAGTTTCTGAATTATCTGCAGATCCGATTATTGGTTCTAAATTAGACGGTTTAATTCAACGCGCACAATATATGCTAAGTGGAATTCGTCCTAACAGTCAATATGCAAGTAAAAGTCGTTGGGTACCATGGTTAACTAGCACTGGTTATGGTGGTCTTCCAGACGATAACCCTATAATAGGTACTCTCACACCATTACTTCCTCCTGATAGTTTGATTCGCATCTATATATTTGTCGAATGGGACTATATGCTTGATATAATTTCCATGATTAGTGCACGAGTAACCTGTACACGATACCACGGTGAACCACCAAGTATATCACATGTCGTCCACACTTTACCTGACGACCACCAAGCATGTATTGACCAAGAACAAGAACTCCTTGAAGTTTTTTTCAAAGACCTAACAAATTCCATTCAAAAAGTCGCAAACGAAACCAACAACCCTGACAAAGCACCAATACACCTATATTTCTTTAGCCGCCAAGAACGTGACGCCCTTATGAAAGCAGTATGTCGTCAACCCGTTCTCATAAGCGCACATGCAATCCGAGACCTTCTAGGTCTAAGACAAGCAATCGACCAACCCATGTTCTCAATTATTCAAGACGAAGTACAGCATCGAAAAGCTCTCAAATTTCACAGTAACGGCCTTTTACCTATACTTGAGCAAATAGCTTTTTTCGACCGCACAAATTGGAATGCAAAAAGAAAAGATAACACAACTGTTGATCTAAGTCGAGTTTTCCGTGATGGCTTGTTTAATTACTCCTTACCTTTCAACAGAAACCCTGATGGTTCTATCACTTTTTTACGAGACGATTTACCTATTAAAGACGGTTATTATCCGGCACGCGCACGTTTCAGCAATCAACTACCTATCGAATATATTTGGGGCGTAAAAGGAAGACTTGATAATAACCAAGAAAAAGGACCTGCAAAAATACTACTCGAAAAACGTAAATGGTGTGAATATCCACAAAAAAATCGACGAATAACTGATGAAGAACTCAACCTTATGGGACAAAAACTGTGTTTGGCACTTGAACACATCGAACGATCACTAACTATACGTAACAACAGAATAAAGAAGGATGCCCTTGATATCCCAAAAATTCCAGTTTTCACTCTGGGAAATCCAACCCTTGAACGCAGTTGCCGAGAATTTCTCGATTTAGAATATTTTTCTAAACGACAAGACATGTACCAACACTACGCATTATTACCTTACCAACGCGTTGCATCTGGCAGATCTCTAATTTTTCAATGCACAGACGTTAACGAATTCGAACGCGATTTTATAGTATATGGAAAACTTATCTACGAAGGTATTGGCTTACTCAAAACTGATTGCATTACTAATGCCTGTCGAATCAAAGGATCTGACGATTCAGGTTCAGGCGACTGGATGGTTGTAACTGAACTCATCAAAAATCAAGATGGCCAATTTGAAGAAGCAAAAAAGCGTTCTCCATCAGAAGTAGAAAAATCTGCTCGCGCTATCGTTGATAAAGTAAGTATACAAAAACTTGAAATTATTCTTAAAATAGTTAGTTGGCCAAGCGGAAAAGGTAACAAATACAGTGCTTGGCACAATTTGCCTACAACTGATCCAGAAAAAGCAAAATCCAAATACATGCAACTTTTCGAGAAAAATCGTTATTACATACTTGATGAATTGACTGATGACATAATATCTGATCGAGCAGCAAAATGTCTTGATCATTCAAACAATAATGCTCTTTACCTGCTTTTGGCTGATTATTTAGCAGGTAAACCCTATGATTCCGCTCGAAAAGTACTGCCAAAAATTGGAGCTGCAAATTTTTTAAATTGGATGGCAAACAGGCATTTTTCTCCAAATGTTGAACAAACTCGTTTTGTCGATCACGTTTTTAGTAAAGAACCTATAATTATGCTTCAAGGACCACCGGGTACAGGTAAAACCGAGACTCTGCAATTAACTGTTTTGGCACACGTAGCTGCTCATAATGCTACATCAAAATGTCGAGTACTTATGGTTGCACCAACTAACAAAGCAATTCATGAATTTGTTACCAAACTTGCACGTTGCAGACAAGAATACGTCAATGACGGTGGTAAAGATCTTGAAAATTTACAAATCTATCGTATATTAAGCAGTAATACTGCTATAACTAAATCCATATCTGGTGTTAAGTATCTGAACTATAATGAAGATAAAGATCTTGTTGAAGAATTAAAAGAAATTATAGAAAATCAAACATTTTTAACATCTAATTCGTCTACAAATAATTCTGTTATTTTATGCTTAACCCCGCCAAGTTTATATGGACTTATGAAAAAAATTGGCGACAATGAACCTCCTTGGGGTGAAGGTTTTTTTGACTTGTTAGTTGTTGATGAAGCGAGTATGATGCGATTACCTGAACTAATACTATCTGGGAGTTTTATAACAAAAAACAGTCAAATTATAATAGCCGGTGACCATCGGCAATTACCTCCAATTGTCTCTCATAACTGGGAAAAAGAAGATCGTCGAACGCTTGAAGAAATGGCTTCTTTCCTTTCTGCTATGGATTTTCTACGTTTGTTACGCAACGAGGATTTAGGTCTTGAACGGATAAATTGCAAAAATCCAGCTGACATTCCCACAGAACGTTTGTGTGAAAGTCATCGTTGTCACTCAGTTATTGCAGATTTCCTCAAAGATTGGGTTTATGAAAAGGATCAAATAGATTTTCACTCTAACCAAAAAGAAACACTAACTTTGGCTGAATCTAAAACTGACGGGTTAAGTGTAGTGTTTGAACCTGAAAACGTGTTTGTACTTATTGTACATGATGAAGCAGAAAGTTTCCAATCAAATATGGTTGAAGCTTTAATTGTAAATGCGTTGGTGCGTTGTGTGTCGCCTGAAACAGTTGGTGTAATTACTCCTCATAATGCTCAAAAGGGGGTGCTTAAAAACATGCTTGCAGAGGGTTACAGTGAAACTCGTGTGGACACAGTTGAACGTTATCAAGGTGGAGAAGCTGATTTTATAATTATCAGTTCAACTGTTAGTGATCCTGATTATGTTAGAAGTGAAAGTGACTTTTTGTTAAATGTTAATCGCGTAAATGTTGCTCTTAGTCGTATGAAGAAAAAACTTGTTATTGTTGCTAGTCGTTCAATTTTTGAATTTATGCCTCAAGATGCAAAAGATTATGATAAAGCACTGTTATGGCGTGGAATTTCTCAAACTGTTGGGTATACTCCAAATTCTAAATCTCGTTGGACAGGGACTCTTTCAGAGTTTATAAATCAAACAGGTGTTCCGCAGGTAAAAATTAGTATTTACGTTAAATCGTAGAAAATAATTTATGTGTAGTGTTATGGTTGTGATTTTTTTCTGTTTTGTTATCGTATTGTAATAATTTGATGTTTTCATTGCTAAATAATTGATAGGCGTAAATTTTCATGTATGAACAGTGCGTAAATAAAACTTTAAAGTGTAAAGTCATCAGTTTTTCTTGAAAAAAATATGTTTATAAACCAATAGTTGTTTGTGTGGTGAGATTTTTTGGTTAATTTTTTTGTTGTAAGTTTGGGGTGCTGTGTTTTTTTTGTTAAAGGTAATTTGGTGGTGTTGATTTTTTTGGGTTGTGTTGGTTGTTTGTTGTGATTTGTTGTTGTTTGGTTTTTTGTTTTTGGGTGTTTGTTTTTGTTTTTTGTGGAATTTTTTGTTTAAGGAAATATTAAATTATTTTTAGTTTTTGTGTAGTTTGAGTTGGGTTTTAAGTATGTTTGTTTTATAAGATTTGTGTGTGTTGGGGTTTTGTGGTTTGTTTATGGTTTTAGTATTTTATAGCTGAAATTTTTTGTATTGTGTGTAGATTTTTTGGGTGTTTGTTTTTGGTTAAGTCGAGTTCGGGTTTTTGATAGTGTTTTTTGTATTACGTTATTTGTATGACACTATTTTTATATACGAAGATGTAATACATAATTTGTATGTCAGAAATTATTACTGTAAGAGTGGAAAAAAATCTAAAAGAAAAAATTCGACAACACAAAATTAACATCAGTGAAACAGTTCGTACGGCATTGGAAGACGAAGTTCGCAGAATTGAAAATACAGAGTTATCTACTGCAATAAATGAAATGAAGCAAGTGCTTGAAAAAATCCCTGACGCAGAAATTATGGTTACAATCCGCGACTCAAGAGACTCACGATGAAACAATACCTGTTTGACGCAAGTGCACTCATTTTTTTAATAAAAAAAGCAAATGTGCCAACCACTTTTCAACACCTCCAAAATTTATTTATTCTTGATTTAACTGTCTACGAAATGGGTAATGTTCTCTTAAAGGAAAATCGTATCACTAAATTTCTAACTACACATGAAATAGAAACATTAGAAAAAGTTGTTCAAATTGTTTTATCTAGAACCGAGAAAATTATAAATCAAGATGCTGTTTTTCAACAGATACTTGAAATAGCAAAAAATGAAGCTCTATCGTTTTATGATTCAAGTTACATCTATTTTGCAAAGAAAAACAATGTCCAACTTGTAACTGAAGATCAAAATCTTGTAGAAAAAGCTCAAAAATATGTTACATCCAAAACAACCAAAACATTACTTTCCGCATAGTGAATACTTAACAGGTACTATGTGTTTGTAATAAAATCAATTCCTGAAATTTGAAATTTGATGTATTAGTTATAATTATTTCTTATTGTTTTTATTTTAGGTGTTTTGTGGCTTGTGTGTGATGTAGGTGGTGGTTTAGTGTTATTTGTGGGTTGTGTGGGTGGTTGTTTGTTTGGTTTGGTGTTGTGTGTTTGTGGTCTAGTTTTTGTGTGTTTGGGTTTGTGTGTGGTGTTGTTATTTTGTAGTTG
>WRNB01000043.1 GCA_009776805.1 Candidatus Bathycorpusculum grumuli
GGCGTTGGGTAATACGATGGCCACCTAGATGTTTCATCAATCTAGGACCGCTTCCGGCGATGTCAACTCAACCTCTTACGGACGCACGTGTTGTGGTTTTGAGGGTTTTTGTGGGGTTATTGTGTAGTTTGGATTTCGGTTATTTTAATGTAATTAGTGTTCTGTTCAATATCGTAAATTGTGGTAAGAAAAAAGTCGGGAATTACGGATTAATGTCTATGGAAGATTGGATTAGTAGACTGGATGCTTTTTTGCAATTTAACGAGTATGACTTGCTTCATAACAAGGGTACTGTTGAGCGTAAAGTGGCGGACGAATTGGCAAAAGAAGAATTTAGAAAGTATCGTCTTATGCAGGATGAGAAATACATGTCCGACTTTGATAAATCAACACACAAATACTTAATGAGTGATGATGAGTAAGAAACCGATTATCAAGTAGACATGTTCCACTGTAAGGAGTAGCGTTTCTACATGCACCTTCCTAAATTTGTAACTATCCTCTATTTCCTGAGTTGAAAGGTAAGCTTTGGAAGGGGCATTTGTGGTCTCGCAGCAAGTTCTATCGTTCAATTGGTCAGTTAATGGTGAAACAATTAAGTGCTACACTGAGCAAACCAAGAACAATATTAGGAATCTAAAGATACCGCAACCATAAAGTTGTGGCAATTCATTTTTAACTATTGCACGCATCGTCATCAATGACAATCTGTAACGTACCAAAGCACATATTTACCATATCGATTCATACGAATCTGACGACCAAATATTGCAATAAACATAAAACAAGCCAATCACCCTTTCATCACAATTCCCGAGAAGTCTATTAGGCGTGCTAATGTGTAGATTAAATGTTTTAAAATTTTGAAGCACACTTATAAAAATAAACGAAAAAACATAGCTTACACGCATCTTTAATTTGCGAAATATACAATTATGAGAAACATATAACAAAAACATTTTTCCAAAACAGATCAATACACAACCAAGAAAGAAACTAGTTTCCAAACAGACCTATAGACCCAAAACCACCTATACCCATATATATTTTAAAATGACTCTTCATTCAAGAGAGAAATGTTTATGCCTGCACATATTAACCCTAAAACTAATTTACACAATACTCGCCGTAGAAATTTGATAATTATTTCTTTGTTGGTTGTAGTGTTGGTTTGTTCTTCGTTTGTTTATGTGTCCATGATAAATAATGGAGGTGAGGTTCATGTTAAAAGTGAGGTTGAACTTGTAAGAGCCATTGATAACGTTAAAATTGGTGAATCAACCATTATTGTGCTTGACAAAGATATCACACTTACTACAGGAGAAATTACAATTCCCTCTTACAAAGAAATCACATTAACAAGTAAAGGGAATAATCAGTTTAAACTAATCGCAGGAATTAATAGAATCAGCACTATTATGGTTGAGTCTGGCGGATTTTTAGTGATTGATGGCATATGCGTAACTCATCTAGAGGGCGTTAATGGTATTGGTGTGAATAATATGGGAACTTTCAATATGTGTATTGGAGAGATTTCGGGCAATTTTGGTGCTAGTGGCGTGAGCAATAGGGGTACTTTCACTATGTCTGGCGGTAAAATAACTAACAATAGTTGTTATACATCTGGTGGCGGTGTAACCAATAGTGGCACATTTACTATGTCTGGAGGCGAGATCACGGGCAACAAAGCAGACATGGGTGGTGGCGTATCTAACGATGGAACTTTTAACTGGATTGGTGGCGAAATTTTTGACAACATTGCTAACACTGATGAAAATGTGCATGATGCTTATAATTAAAATAAAATGTGACTTATGTTGTTACAGAGAAAACTATTTGCAAGGGGAAACATAGGATGTGTGTTAAAAAAAGTTACATCACATGTGGTTCTATTGTTTGTGATAGTGTTAATTTTTTCTTTTTTTGTTTCTGTATTTTGTGATGTTTCTTTTGTGGTTGGAGCTTCTGATGTAGCGGTTAGTACTGAGGTTGACCTTAAAAATGCTATTAACAATGCGCAAACTGGTAAATCTACGGTTATCACACTTAACAAAGATATTACCCTAACCACCCTTGAGAGTGCCTCAAACTATTCAGACTATAGTGATGGTTACGCTTTACTTGTTATTCCACCAGACAAAAACATCACCCTTACAAGTAACAAAGCAAATGGATACTACAAACTAATTGGTGCAACTAATGGGACTGTTATTTGTGTTGTAACGGGAGCTGTGTTGAGGCTTGATGGCATTACAATAACTCCTGCACGCAACGTTGCAGGTTGCGGTGTGTCTAATATTGGTGGCACGCTTTATTTGTATAGTGGCTCAATTATGGGTAACAAAGCTTACAGTTGGGGTGGTGTGCATAATGATGGTGTTTTTGAGATGTCGGGGGGTACAATCTCAGATTGTAATAATACTTATGGTAGTGGTGTGTGGAATAGTGGTACTTTTAGTATGTTTGGGGGTACAATTTCTGGTAATGTAGCAACCAGTGATGGGGGTGGTGTGTACAATACCTTTCGTGGTGCTTTCACTATGACAGGGGGCACAATATCGGGTAACACAGCAACAGAACGTGGTGGTGGAGTGCACATAGTTTATGGCGAGTTTGCCATGTCTGGAGGCGAAGTTTCGGGCAATACAGCACACAAATATGGGGGTGGTGTGTACAATGCAGGTGGTGGAATTTACGATGATATGGGCTTGTTTGTTCGAAGTGCTTTTGTGTTGTCGGGTGGTAAAGTTGTTAGTAACACGGCTTACCAAGGTGGTGGTTTGTATAATGAAGGAACTTTTACTGTATCTGGTGGCATGATTACAAGCAACACGGCCTCAAATGGTTATAATGATGTGTACCCTGATGGTGGTGATGATTTGTCTGGTGGTAATGATGGTTTTTCAAATGGTAATAGTGGAATGTCTAATGGTAATAATGGCTTATCTATTGGTGGCTTTAGTTTAAGAGGTATAGTAACTATTTGTGTGATTGCTGCAATTATAATGGTATGTATTGTTTTAGTGGTCTTGTATGTTTCGTCTCTAAAAAGAATATAATGCGTAGAGAAAAAATCAAAACGGTGCCTAATTTTTGAAAAGTTGTTCTTTAAAAAATTTGAGTGTAGCTTAGTATTATAGTTGTAAATGTGGTAGATGTGGCTGTGATACATGCTATTAATCCATCAAATACAGGCTTAACTTACAACCTAACATCAAACAACATCAGCAATCACTAATATTGCTATAACAAAACAACAAAACACAACAAATAAAACAAATTACAACTGTAATACTAACCATACGAACAAAATTCACGACGTTCACCATTCTCAAATACAAACACCAAACCAACACAAGACAAACTACCATCAACACTATCAAAAACAAGTGCCGACCCACTAGGAACCGCAAAAATCTGACGGCCTAAAGATAAACCACACAATAATACATCTTTTTTACGCGTATAATGAACCTTCAACATTAAATCAACCAAACCCAAACCATCAACCACCTTAGCCTGCTTAGTAGACCTAACAGTTACAAGACACTTACTACACAAAGCCAACGCACCAGCACTCCGACCAACAACCACACCATTAAACTCATTCAACAACGTATTCACACCTACACACCTAAATCGTTCAACCAAAATACTTGCACTACCCCCAGTCAAATAAACAAGATCAGATTGACTCATTTTTTCTTTAATTTCCTGATACGAACAAGAATAATCAACCATAGTTACACTATTAGCACCCAAATACCGCAAATAATCATAAACCATTTTTTGACGTTGATACGTCTGATCAAAATTTGCACTTGCCCACGGAAAGACTAAAACATCAGGTGATCCATTGGCATCACAAAAAGCCTGTCGATTAACTTTTTCACCATCACGTTTACGAATGGTTTCACCACCTAAAAGATACCCTTTACGCATACCAACATATAAGAGTCGAAGTTAAAAAAGTCAACACAATATTTATAACAATATTATACAGAGTTAAATAAATTTGTAAACGCATATAATTTAGAGAACGATATAGAATAACTTTTACAGTTTTCCACCCCACCCCTACAAATTGACATAAAATAATTAACACTAATTTTTACCACAGTTAACATACTACCACACAATTTCACATTAAATAAACTACCACAAACCCAAACACTAAACCACATGTAAAAAATCTAAAAATATTTGCCAAAAAACGAAAACCACCAAAAATATCACCTTTAAATCAAAAAAACACAGTAAACAAAAAAACACGCAAAAAACCAGTTAAACAACAAACAAAAACACCTTCACACCCCATTAACACAAGTTTTTACAAAATCTGAAACAAAAAAATCGTCAAAAATAAACCCGTCAGACATAATTCCGCAAAAAACGCGACTAAACAAAAAACAGACCCCAATATACACACAATTTAATTAAAAAGACGCGAACCTAACTTTGTTAAAACGTGAAAAATGACCAAAAATGCAAGCACGCTTACTTTACACCATTTACAATGACTACTTTTTAGTTATTAATCAATCAAGTGTGCCGGATAACTCGTTTGAATATTTATGATCACTCTACTGCTTATTATGATATTTGAAACTTACTTGTTGTTTTTTTTTCTGTTTCATTGAAAAACGTGTTAACACACTAATTATAATCGCAATATCAATTACCATTAATATTCTTCCAAATATTGCCATCCTGTCAGTTACAACTGCCATAAAAGGCTGAGACCAACCAAACAACAAAATCCCCGTACCGGTAAAAAGACCCGAAATAACATTAGCAATTAAAAAGTTCAAAACAGCCCCTAATAATATCAGATACTCTTTTCGCAAAAACGCATAATACAACAAAGAACTACCCATAACAACAATATATGACAAACATGAAACCACTATAATCGCTGAAGACAAACCACTATTAAACTGAGGAAACAAATATACAACTGCCGCAACTGGGAAAAACCCTAACAGTAACAAATTAGAATACCTTAAAATTTTCACACGACTATAAATCGCAAAACATAAGAGACTAACGAACATTTGAACCCCCATCCACTCAAACATTCCAAAACCAAAAATTTTTGGTATGGGAAAGAAATACAAGTCAGAAATAAAATTAGGAAAAAATATTAAAGCCAATATAAGCCAGAAAACGTCTTTTGTCTCATGATATTTTTGACTATAGAAACAAAGCATGGCAAAATAGATGAATATCCCTGCCCAACCTATGGGATGAAAAGGAATAACACTACTATCAATGAACCCAAACGGACTAAATAAGAGCATAACAAAAGCTAATGCTGCGAAAACAAAAGTTAAAACCATTTGAATACCAAGTTTCTTTGATTCAACAAGGTCTTGTTTTTTAGGAGGACATTCTAAGGTTTGCATTACATGTTTCACTCTAACTTGTAGATTTTCATTTCTTGATCCTGATAAACCAAAGATAAACCTGAATCAACTGTGTTATCTAATAGTCTGGCAATCATTGTATCTTTGCCTAATTCAGTAAAACTCCAACTACCTCGTTGATTCACCAAGTAGTCCGCATAATCCAAGTTCGCTATTTTGAAGAACCAAGCACAGTTAGTCAAATCGTTTTTGCTTACGATGATGTATTCTGCATTGTATTTTTCCATAATCTGTGTTAACAGAGTTTGGTTATTGGCAGTAAAGGCTGATGCTACATCAAATATTTTTTCATGTGAATCATATTCTTTGATTCCGCTTGGGTCAGCAATAGAATTGATTATTTCATGTGAGGGGTTTCGTATTATAGGGTTTCTTTCGCCTATGGCTTTAATCATGTGTCCATAATCCCACCAACCGAGAAAAGTTGCGCTCTCAGGCGTTGAACTGTTAATCCAATTTAATCCATCTAGTAGAGTATCGTCAAAGTTGGATGAACTGTGAGACCCTGTTTCATCAGTGTATGTTAACTGAACACGGTAGCCATAATAGTGGGCTGTAGCATCGTATTCTTCGTTAGATCTATTAACTATATACCAGCCTAAAGAGGCTGTATCATCATAATAGCTAACTTTTGCATCGTATTTTCCACCGAATTCTTTAACGATAGTTTGGAAGGGATAAATAGAATATGCTAAAACAGCTATAACAATGATAAGTGAAACTATTGTCAGAGTATGAAACGTTTTTCAATCAATTAATTGTAACGTCCACAAGTTTTATTATGTCTCTTTATATTTTTAAAAAATATTTAATATCAATGCTTTAATAGTTTTTTGGTAATAAAAAAGAAAAAATAGCGATGAACCGCTGCGTTTCGTCGCCTAGACTCCGTCTGAGTCTTCAAACCCTACACTCATACCCGTGCCCCCTTGAGCGCATAACGTCCAAACTTAGGTTGCTCTCTCCCGAGCCTAGCCGGGTTCGCCTGGTAGACCATGAAGTAACTCCCCTACGGAAGCGACTCATTGACCGCCAGCCCCAAAGGACGGATACTCAACGTTTCGGAAGGGAAAACTCAGGCGGCCTTTGACGTCTCATCCGCAGATGTCAGCCCGTCATATAGAGGATTTACGGAAATAATGGACCCCTGACCCACCGCCTAAGATCCATCGCCACACCCTTAAAAGAAGAAGGAACATTAAAACTTTCCCGGTAAAGTCAGTAACTTTCAAGCATAGTTGCAGTTTTTAGTATTTTTGCAGTTGCTTCAAGTTCATTTAACATGTTAATGAGAGACACGTTTTTTTGAATTATGTTAATAAATGCACTACCTACGATTGCAGCATCTGCCCCTGAGTTTAATATTTCTTGGACATGTTCAGGTTTAGAGATACCAAAACCAACTGCTAATGGAATTTTATTAATTGTGAATGACTTAACTTGCTGTATTAGCTGTAGTGTAGAATTTTCTATTGTTGATTTTGTACCAGTAACGCCGAAGTGTGAAACTAAATATAAGAAACCTGAAGTTGCATCAACAATTTTTGTTAAGCGTTGTTTTGAAGTAGATGGTGCCGCGAGAAAAATTGTGTCTAAATTGTGAGTATTGGCGATTTGTTTAAAGTCATCTGCTTCTTCAATTGGTAAATCAGGTATGATAAAACCGTTAGCACCATGAATTTTGGCGGTTAATAAGAATTTGTCAAGGCCAAAATGGAATATTGGGTTGTAGTAGGTCATAACTACGAGAGGTATGTCGTGATTTGTTTTTATTTCTTTGATGATTTCTAACACTTTTTTTGGGGTAGTACCTGCGTTTAGTGCTTGCAGGCTTGCTGTTTGTATTGTTGGGCCGTCAGCTATGGGATCAGAGAATGGTATACCTATTTCGAGGATGTCTATACCACCGTGGATTAGTGCGTCAGCGATTTTTGGAGTTATTTCTGGAGTGGGATATCCAGCAGTGATGTAACCTATAAGACAACCTTTTTTGTTTTTTCGGTTGTTTTCGAAAACTTGTTTTATGGTGTTCATATTTTTTCACCTATGAAATCTGCTATGGTTTCTACGTCTTTGTCGCCGCGTCCAGACAAAGTAACTATGATTGATTGGTTTTTGTTCATTTGTGGAGCTATCTTTATGGCGTGTGCAAGTGCGTGTGATGATTCTAATGCGGGTAATATGCCTTCGGTTTTGCATAGTATTAAGAAAGCATCTACTGCTTCTTGATCTGTGGCTGCAACGTATTTTGCACGGTTTAGTGTTTTAAGGAAGGCGTGTTCTGGGCCTACACCGGGATAGTCAAGGCCTGCAGATATACTATTCGTGTTTTTTATTTGGCCGTTATCATCTTGTAACAAATAGGTATACATTCCGTGAAAGATGCCTTCTGATCCTGCAGCTATTGTTGCTGCGTGTTTACCTGTCTCTATGCCATTGCCTGCAGCTTCTACTCCATAGAGTTTGACTTCGTGATTGTCTTCAAAAGGGTAAAACGTACCCATAGCGTTACTTCCACCACCTACACATGCTACTAGTGCATCTGGTAAACGGTTTTCTTTTTGTTTGAATTGTTGTTTAATTTCTTGCCCTATGACACTTTGGAAGTCACGAACCATCATTGGATAAGGGTGTGGTCCCATTGTGGTGCCTATAAGGTAATATGTGGTTTTTATATTGGTTACCCAATCGCGGAAAGCTTCATTAATGGAGTCTTTAAGTGTTTTTGAACCTGAATCTACAGGGTGTACTTTAGCGTTTAAAAGTTTCATACGAAACACGTTTAGTTTTTGGCGTTTGCAGTCTTCAGTGCCCATGTATACTTCGGCTTCTAAGTCTAAAGCTGCGCAGGCAATTGCTGTAGCTACACCGTGTTGTCCTGCTCCTGTTTCGGCGATAATACGGGTTTTACCCATACGTTTTGCAAGTAATGCCTGTCCAAGTGTGTTGTTAATTTTGTGGGCTCCACCGTGTGCTAAATCTTCACGTTTTAGGTAGATTTTTGCGCCACCTAGTTTACAAGTTAGGTTTTTGGCAAAATAAAGAGGCGTTGGTCTGCCGACAAAATCTGCCAAGTAATAATTCAATTGTTTTTGGAATTCTGGATCTTTTTTTGTTTGTTCATAGGCATTTTCAAGTTCATTAACTGCTTCCATCAATATTTCTGGAACATATTTGCCACCGAATTTTCCATATTTTCCATTTTGTGGATAATCACGTATATTCATGCGTTTACAAGCTCCCTGACTTTTTCTTCAATATTTTCTGTCAACATTATACTTGAACCGATAAGAAAAGCAGACGCGCCTACCTGTCTTAAAAAGTACAAATCTGTTGGTGTACTAATACCACTTTCACTTACAATAACTAGATCATTAAAACTATTTGACTGAAGAATTTTTTTGGTAGTGCTCAAATCTATTTTTAGGTCTGCAAGATTTCGGTTATTTATACCAATTATATCTGCTTTTGTTTTTTTTGCTGTTTTAAATTCTTCTTCTGTGTGGACTTCAAGTAAAACCTCAAGACCTAACACATGTGCCTGTTCTATCATATTATCAAGATTTGTTTCACCATAATCTCGATCATATAGTGTTTTAATTAAAAGTACTGCATCTGCGCCAATATTAACAGCAGTAGCAAGTTGTGTTTGGCTTAAAATTATATCCTTCATTAACAATGGAAGTTTTACTGCTCTACGGATTTTTGAGAGAGTATCTAGTGAACCTTTAAAATGTTTTGGTTCAGTTAACACTGATATTGCCACTGCGCCACCACGCTCCATATCCTTAGCAATTTCGGTTAGATTTTTGTTTTCCCGTATAATTCCAAGAGTTGGCGAAGCTATTTTTATTTCAGCTATTATAGGGTTTTTTGTGCATTCAAGAATTGCTTTTTTAAGGCTTAAATGCAAACAAGAGGTAAGCGTAAAACAATTATAATATTCGCTGTCAATTGTTGTTTGTGCATCAGAACCTAATGTATCGTAGAAATCACTCATACTATCGACTCCAACTCTTCAAGTTGTTGTAAACTGCCATTAGAAATGTTAACCAATTCTTTTAATTTACCGTAAGCAACTCCGCTTAAGATAGATTCTTTTGCAATTTGCATAGCTTCGGAGAAATTATCGGCTTTACCACCTACAATGATACCTGATGCACTGTTAACCAAAACCATTTCTGTTTTAGGATCAGTTAAATTTTTACCAGTTAATATTTGATAAATTGTTTTTGCACTTTCTTCAACATCTGAAACAATTAAATCCGCAGGTTTTGCTTTTTTTACACCAAAAAACGTTGGATTAACTTTTAACATGTTAACTTTACCATGTTTTAAATGCGCAATACAGGTCTTACCTAAAGTTGATATTTCATCTAATCCGTCTAAACCATGAACAATCATGGCTTCCGAACAACCAAGATTGTTGAGTACATTAGCTAAAGGTACAACAAGTTTTGAGTCATAAACCCCCAACAATTGACCTGTGGCGTTTGCAGGGTTAGACAGTGGTCCTAATATGTTAAAAACTGTGCGTATACCTATTTCTTTTCGTGGTTGAATTGCAAACTTCATAGCTGGATGAAAAGTTGGCGCGAACATGAAACCGATACCAATTTGTTCAATTGCCACTTGTACAGTTTGGGGAGTCATATTTAAGTTAAGACCTAGTTTTTCAAGTACATCAGCACTACCACTTTTGCTTGTTACTGCACGATTCCCGTGTTTAGCAACGGGTATACCTGCGCCTGCAATTACAAATGCTGCTGCGGTGCTTACGTTGAAAGTTTTAATTTTATCTCCGCCTGTGCCGCAGGTGTCTACAAGTCTACCATGTACGTTTGGTTTGATTTGTACACATTGGTGTTTCATTACATTAGCAAATGCTATGAGTTCTTCAACTGATTCACCTTTAATACGTAATGCTGTTAAAAGTGCTCCTGTTTGGGCGTTTGTTGCTTCTCCTGCCATGACTTCTTGCATGGTTTGTGTTGCTTCGTTAACTGAGAGATTTGTGCCTTCGATGAGTTTTTGAATGCAATATTGTATCATAGGTTTTTCCCTTCAACAAAGTTGCGAATGATTATTTTGCCATCTTGGCATAAGATAGATTCTGGGTGAAATTGAACACCATATATTGGGTGTTTAATGTGACGTATTCCCATGATTTCGCCATCATCTACTGCTTCTGCAGTTATTTGTAGGCAGGCTGGAATTGAGATGCGTTCACCTGCAAGGGAGTGGTATCGTGTTGCTGAGAATGGGTTGTGTACGTTTGAAAATATGGATTTACTGTCATGTTTTATGTCACAGTTTTTGCCATGCATCAGTTTTTTTGCATGTATTATTTTTCCGCCGTAAGTGTGAATTATTCCTTGGTGTCCTAAGCAAACGCCAAGCGTTGGAGTGGTGTGGCTTAGGGTTTGTAGTATTGTTTTGCATATGCCAAAGTATTTTTCGTCTTCTGGTGTACCTGGTCCTGGTGAGAGTACAATACGATCGGGTTTGAGTTTTATGATTTCTTGAAGTGTTGTTTGGTTGTTTCGGTAGACTATGGTTTCTGCGCCCAACTCGCCTATGTATTGTACTATGTTGTATACGAATGAGTCATAGTTGTCGATGATTAAAACTTTCAGGTCAAGTTCCTCCTATGGTTTGTAGAGCTTTAATTAGAGCTTTTGCTTTGTTTTCTGTTTCGTTCCATTCTTTTTCTGGGTTTGAGTCTGCAACGATGCCTGCGCCTGTTTGTATGTAGGCTTGGTTTTTGTCTGCGAATAGTGTTCTGATGGTGATGGCAAAGTCGGCGTTGCCGTTGTATGAGAAGTAGCCAACTGCTCCAGCGTATGGTCCGCGTTGTGTTGGTTCTAGTTCGTTGATGATTTCCATGGCTCTGATTTTTGGTGCGCCTGATACTGTGCCTGCTGGGAAAACTGAGCGTAGGGCGTCAAAGCTTTCTAGGTTTTCGCATAGTTCGCCGGTTACTTGGGATACTATGTGTTGTACATGGCTGTATTGATGTATTTTCATAAATTCGGGTACTTGTACGGTTCCGAATTTGGAAATTTTTCCTATGTCATTTCTAGCTAAGTCTACAAGCATGACGTGTTCGGCTCGTTCTTTGGGGTCTGAGAGTAGTTTATGTGCTAGATGGTTGTTTTCGGTTTTGTTTTGTGTGATTTTTGCGGTTCCTGCAATGGGGAAGGTTTGGATTATGCGGTTGTCTACACGGACGAGCATTTCAGGGCTGGCACCGACAATTTGGTGGTCGCCTGCTTTGTAGTAGTACATGTATGGGGATGGGTTGATGTGTCGTAGAGCTTGGTAGAAGGGAATTAGGGAGCCTTTAATTTGGAATTGGTAACGTTTTGAGAGGACTACTTGGAATATATCGCCTGCTGTTATGTATTCTTTGGCTTTTTCAACTGCGTTTTTAAAGTAGTTTTTGGTAATGTTAATTTTTGGTTTAGAAACTGTTAGTGTTTCGTTTTCATATGGTTTTTTGAGGATTTCTTCAACTTCGGGTAGTCTGTTTTCTTCTTGGTAATAGTAGAGTGCTAGTTTTTGGGTGTGGTCGAATATGAAGCCGTCGTCGTAGATGCCTATTTCTAGGTCTGGAAAGTTTAAGTTGTTCTTTGTTTGT
Organism: Candidatus Bathycorpusculum grumuli; assembly: GCA_009776805.1. Lineage (GTDB taxonomy): Archaea > Thermoproteota > Bathyarchaeia > Bathyarchaeales > Bathycorpusculaceae > Bathycorpusculum > Bathycorpusculum grumuli. The sequence goes on from WRNB01000043.1 coordinate 12,067, forward strand.
GGTAGTTTTTCCCAATAGTGTATGGCGTCATATGAGATGTAGCCTATTGCGCCTCCGACGAGTCGGAATTCGTGGTTGTTGACTTTTTTTGGTTTTAAAATTTCTTGGATTGTTTTGAGGGGGTCGGTTGTTGTTTGTTGGTTTTTTTCGCCTGTTTTTTGGTTGGTGATTGTGGTTTGTTGGTTTTTTGTTTGAATGGTTGTTGTGGGTGAGAAGCCTATGAATGAGTATTGTGCTAGTTTTTTTGGTCCATCTATTGATTCTAGAAAGTATGTGTTTTTGTAGTGTGTTTGGAGTTTTGAGAAGATGTCGAATGGTTGTTGGGTGTAGGGGGCTTTTTGGTAGTTTATGGGGTTGGCTTGTTTTGTTGTTTTAGTTGTTGGTTGTGTGCCAAAGGTAATTCCTCATGTTGTGTATACTCCTATAGTTTTAAAGTATACGGCAATGTACTATTTAAGGCTTATCAGTACATAATTGTACATGTTCACGTGTGAGTACACCAGCCAACCAACCAAAATAATCTTTCGAACCCTCAACAACAGGCACCGCCACAACCTCAGGCACACTATAACTATGTAAACTCCTAACACGCTCCTCTAAAACCCCAAACAAACCAACACTCGTTTTCATAATCATCAAATACTCTTCAACAAAATCAACCCTACCCTCCCAATGGAAAAATGAAGACACAGGCCCAACAACATTAACACAAGCAACCAAACGCTCCTCTAACAAAATACGAGCAAAACGCTCAGCCTCCAGTTTACTATCAATTGTAACATAAACCAATATAAAGTCACTCAACAACATTACCACCCACTACTGTAAAAAAACGACAAATAAAAACCTACTTTACCACAAAACAAAAACACCAAAACACCCAATTTTCCAACACACACCACCAAAAAATAGACACAAAAACCCTACTAACCCAACTAAACCAAAACCAAAACAAACAAAAAACCCACACACTTTACAAAAAACACCACACATAAAAATAACAATAACCACACAACACAACAAAAACACACCACACAACACATAATTTAAAGAACAAAAACAACAAAAAACACATAACCACCCTCTCGAATCCCAAAACATTTTTCAAACACACCACAAAAAACTATCAAATACACTTTTACAAATATAACAAAAAAACTAATTTTTACACTATACACAATATTTATCACAACACATAATCAAATCCCCAAAAACCATTTTCCCTACAAACAAAAAAACACCAAAAAATTAACAACTAAAAAAACACTATACAAAAACCATATACACCCATTAAACAACACAAATTTTAAACTAACCCATCATAACTCACAAAAAACACCACAACCAACACACCAACAAAGAAATACACCTACCAAAATAAACCACAAGCTCTATATTATACAATGAAACATTTTTGACTACTAAAGATGGGCTCGTGGCTCAGTCAGGCTAGAGCGGAGGACTCTTAATCCTTAGGTCGCGGGTTCAATTCCCGTCGAGCCCGCAATCAAAAACAACACACAAAAAACATAGAAACAAAAATTACACCAACAAACACACGATTTAACATACGCACCAAATACCACAATCTAATAAAACAACATACTAAAATAAAAAAATAAAAAAAGTTACACATTTAGTACGATCTAGCAAAATGTGCAACATTTTTACCTACATTATTGCAATATACACAATTTGTTTTCGGAACCTCATTTTCAAACGTGATAACACGTATAGTTGCACCCGTTTCTTCTTTGATTTTCGCCTCACATTCTGAACTCCCACACCATGAAGCTTTAATGAATCCACCTTTACTTTCAACTATTTGCTTAAACTCATCATAACTATTTACAACCGTTATTTTTTCTTGCAAAATAGTTTTAGCTTTTGTAAACAAGTTTTCTTGTATATCTTGGAGCAAAAATTCAACCATTGAGAGCACATCTGTTTCTTTTACAAACATCTTTTGACCAGTATCACGACGCACCATAACAACTTGACTATTTTTAAGGTCACGCGGACCTATTTCAACACGTATTGGAACACCTTTAAGCTCCCATTGATTGAATTTCCAACCAGGCGTATATTCTTGACGATCATCAAGAATAACACTAAAACCTCTAGTTTTAAGAAGCCCCACTATTTCCTGAGTTTTTGCAACAATCGCTTCTGCATCTTGACCCTTAAACGGAATTGGAATAATTACAATCTGTGTTGACGCAACTTTGGGCGGCATAATTAGCCCTTTGTCATCACCATGCACCATTATCATAGCTCCAATGAGCCGAGTAGTTATACCCCAACTAGCTTGCCAAACATAGTGATCAACTTTGTCTTCACCAACAAATTTTACATCAAAAACTTTTGCAAAATGCTGTCCAAGATTGTGACTTGTACCCATTTGCAGTGCTTTACCATCAGGCATTATTGATTCTACTGCTGTCGTATATAATGCACCTGCAAATTTTTCGCTTTCACTTTTCATACCAATAATTACGGGAATTGCCAAAACATTTTCGATAAGATCTTTGTACATATTAAGAGCCCACATGACTTCTGCTTCACATTCTTCAGCAGTCATATGCGCTGTATGCCCTTCCTGCCAAAGAAATTCACGTGTACGCAAAAACAGTTTAGTGGCTTTAGTTTCCCATCTGACAACATTACACCACTGATTAATTTTAAACGGTAAATCTCGCCAACTACGTATCCATTTTGCAAACATCGAGTACATTATAGTTTCACTGGTTGGACGTACAGCAAGTTTTTCCTCCAAAGCAGTACTACCACCATGAGTTATCCATGCAACCTCAGGTGTGAATCCTTCAAAATGTTCAGCTTCTCTTGTTAGAAAATTTTCAGGGATGAACATAGGAAAATAAGCGTTTTTATGACCTGTTTCTTTGATTTTTTTGTTAACAACTTCTTGAATTTTTTCCCAAACGGCATATGCGTCAGGACGTATTATCATACACCCTTTGACAGGAGCATAATCAGCAAGATCAGCTTTTAAAACAACCTCAACATACCATTCGCTAAAGTCTACATTTTTCTTTACAGTTACACCAATATCAGACATTAACAATCGCTTCTTGCAATTTTATGCTGCATCTACATATAAACCATAATGACAAACTCTTTACAAATATAAATAAAAAAAGAAGTGTTTATTTTTATCGTGCCCGTGTGCCAGCTACTTTGGGTCCTATCAGTGTCCAAAGCCATTCCACGAACTCTTGCAAATTCTTTGTTTGGATAAACACTTCACCGGGTCCTGTGATTTGAGTTACAAGACCTTCACCGCTAAGAAAAGTTTCTTTTAAACCACCAAGTTTTGTGACTTTGTAGTTACATGTATCGCTAAAGCCGACAAGGTGAAAGTTATCGACAATTAAAGTTTGACCTGCTTGTAATGTTTGAATATCGATAGCTCCAAATGTGTTTATGAATAATGGCCCGTTGCCTGTTGCTTTTAACATGAATAGTCCTTGACCAAATAAGCCTTTGGTGAAGCCTTCCCATTTTATGTTTAGGTCAATATCTGGCGTGGATGCTATATAGGAAGCTTTTTGAATAATATAGCCTTTGCCGGGTGTAACATTTAGTCGTTCGATATCACCTACTGGTGCGGCTACAAACGCGGCATTACCAGGACCTTTTGTGGCCGTGTAATCATTAACCCAAAAAGATTGCCCGCCAATGAGTTTTAGACCTAAACTGCCAAGTAAACTTTTTTCGCGTTTACGGGTATGGATTTCAATTGTTGGATCCATATAAGTCATAGCACCAGATTCGGCAGTAATGGTTTCTCCCTGCTCTAAACTGGTAACAAGCATAGCATATGATGGTTTATATTTTACCTCAAATTTCACGGCAAATCCCTCTTCACATATGAATCAAAGTTCTATCTTAAGAAGCTATGCTAAGGAACAAACAGAGTAATATATGTAAATTTACACTTTTTTTAACATATAAAACCGATTCAATTGTGTTTATCACTATAAATTTCAGATAAAAATGAGTGAACTTGTGTCATTATCGCGCCGGTAAATAACCCGTAATTCTGACTATATGTAAGTGACACAGTTAAATCAATAAAAAGCTTGACATACGTCAAAATATATTCAACAATCATTAATGTATCAAAAAATGTAGTTACTTTTGTGTTAAATAAAAATTATTGTTCCTACACTATTAAACAGGTTGCAACAATATTTTAGGCTATATTTTGTCACATGTTTTTCAAGCCTGATTTATTTTAAATCATGCTCACAACTAACAAACAATACTATTTAGCAGGATTTCAACTTAATGTTACAGTTGTAAATGTTTACAAGTTCGTGTGTTGATACTACACCACACTTATTGCTGAAACTACTGATATAGTTGACACTGAATCGTAAATTAAAATCAACATTTGAAAAATTAATGACCACGTTGAAAACATATTTGCAAACACACTTGACCAACAATCGCAAAAAAATACACAATAAAACACATCAACCAAATAGAACACAAAAACAGACATCAACTCTCAAAAACCCTAGAAGAAACTACATTATGCACCCTACAACAATTTCCACATCGAGAACGACACAACGCAAACAAACTTTAAGATCAACTACAAAAACATATAAATGAAAAACTAGACGACCCCGACGGAGTACGTGTAGCATATAAAAGAAAGTTTTCTTAAGCAAAGACCTGTCTTCAATAACAGAATCTTCTAAACAAAATAGCTGAACCGTAATTCCCGCTAATTTTCTTACCACAATACCTTAAATGCATAATTTACAAAAACACCACCCAAAAAAAACTCAAACCACAAAACATACATCACAAACATTATATTACACTCACAC
>WRNB01000044.1 GCA_009776805.1 Candidatus Bathycorpusculum grumuli
GCAGCATATTTTGCGTCCTTTGTCTCGTGTTCAGAGGGTTTTGTTTGAGGCGTTTGGTTTGCCGGTTCCTGTAGGTTAAAATTTTTTCGGGAATTCAGGTTGTTTGGTTTAGTTTTTGGGTAGGTTGGTAATGTTTATGTTGTTTTTTATTTTTATTTGTGTTTGGGTTGGGATTGTGGGTTTATTTTTTTGTTGTTTTGTAGGTAGTATAGTATGAATTTTTTGTGGTCTATAAAAGTTTGCCGATTAACCTGCAGCACCCAAATTTTAACAGTTTAAAGTTAATCGTAGGGGCCAATCATTAGTTGAGTGGTCGTCCTCTCATATTATCGTATGTATCTTTGGTATGCGGTGGTTTAATAACTCAAGTACAATAACTCATAACATGTTAAAATGGTGTAATAACTTAAAAATTAGGTTTACAAAATCTATAAAGTTATATGTTAAACATATTATGTGTTATTGAAATTTAAGTTAATTCACTATATCCCAACTCGGTTGAGCCGAAACAAAAACAAACAAAAATTTTACACACTTTGCAAAGAATTTTGCTAGTAAGTTACTATAACTCAACTCTGTTAACACTCTTTTTGGTCAAAGAAAACGGTAAACCTAATTCAGCTGTATTGAAAACAAGTTAGGATTATTTGATTGGTGTTTAGTTGTAGTGTTTTTTTGTCTGGGTTAAAATAGAGGTTGTTGTGATTTCTATTTTGACGATTAATGTGATAAGTCTATTTCTTCGCCCGGTTGGAGAATTAGTTTATTTGGTGCTGCCCATTTTTGTGCTTTTTCCAGATCAAATAGTTTTCTGGGGTTCATGTGAATTAAGATGTTATGTTTTGCTCCTATGAGTTTGGCGCATTCTGCTGCTTCTTTGTGTCCCATGTTAAATATGCCATCGCCGCAAAATAGTGCGTAATCAATTTCACGTTTAGCAAGTTTTTGCATTTGTTCTGTTTTTGAAGTGTCTCCTGAGCAATAAATTTGAATATTGTCAACAGTTATGATGTATCCTACACATGATTTAGGGTTGTGCATTAAATTTTTTGCTTCTGTTGCTTCAATTGTAATTCCGTCAAACAAAAAATTGTTATGTTGTCCACCTGCTAAAGCTTCTTTGTTTGTGATAATTTTGCAGTTAGTATTTTGAGTAATTAATTCTAATTTATTGTGGTCATTATGATTGTGGGTGATGAGAACAATGTCTGCTGGTATGTTATATCCTTCACCTGCATATGGGTCAATATATATTACTCGTTTGTCTTGTGCGGTTATGCGGTAGCTTCCATGTCCTTGGTATAGTAACTTTGTCATTTTAAATCAAACTCTGTTAATTGGTTATAGGTGTTTATTGTTATTTTTGTTTTTCGTTTTTTGTAGATGGTAAAGTTAATCGTTTTGTTTGTTTAGGTAGTTTGTTCGGTTTGTATTGGTAACGTTTATAAACATGTGTGCGCCTATGTGCTTTAGGTGAAGCGGTGCAAGTCTGCTTGTACGCTGGTGAATATATGCGCAGAAGCTTAACAGTAACCCCGGAAAATGACAAAAAAATATTACTGACAAAAGGGCGATTCCTCACAGGGGACACCCCACTTGACATAGATTATACTACAATGGTCAACATATTCATAGAACTTGGACACAAACTCATGTCCTCAGCATGGACAGATGACACAAACCCAAAAGTCATCATCGATAAAAATGAAATAATAGAGTCCTTCAAAAAACACGCCTTTAGCTCAGAGCTAAAAGAAGAATCAGTAGGAGACCAAGTAGCTGAAATTATCTTTAAAAAACTAATAGAACAAGCAGGACTCTCAGGTATAACTCAAAAACAAGAACAAACACAAACTCCAGTTATGCCAATACCAGAAACTAAAGAAAAAACAAACAAAAATTACGTAATATAAACATACAGGTGCTAAATCATGTGCAATAATAAAAAAGAAAACAATACCGAACCTGAAACCAAAAAAATAAATTATGAAGAACTATTTGAAGCAGAAAAACAACGTTCAGAAGAATACCTAAACAAACTAAAATACATGCAAGCCGACTTAGAAAATTTCAAACGACGCTTCGACCGGGAAACTGAACAGATAAAAAATTACAGCAACGAACGTTTAGTAACCCAACTCCTTGACGTAGTTGACGAATTAGAGTTAGCAATCAATGTGGGAAAAAACGTAGAAACACCTCAAAAAAATTTGCTTGACGGAATTGAAATGACACTCAAAAAACTTAGAAAAGTGCTTGAACAAGAAGGATTAAACGAAGTTGACTGCGTTGAAGGCAAAATTTTCGACCCCACATCAGCAAATGCTGCACTAACCGAGGAACGTGAGGATTACGAAGACTGCACAATACTGCAAGTCATAAGAAAAGGCTACATAATGAAAGGTCGAGTAATTCGCCCAAGTGTAGTAAAAGTTTCAGTAAAAAGTAAATCAAAACCAGAAAATCAAAGTAATTAATTAATGGAGAAAAAAATAAATGAGTAACCAAAAAATAAGTGAAAAAATTTTAGGAATCGATTTAGGAACAACCAATTCAGCAGCCGCTATTTTTGAAGGCGGACACGCAACGGTCATTCCAAGCGCGGAAGGTCCAACAATGGCGGGAAAAATGTTTCCTTCAGTGGTAGCGTTCACAAAAGACGGCCAACTCTTGGTAGGCGAACCTGCAAAAAGACAAGCCACAACCAATGCAGAAGGAACATTATTTGAAATTAAACGTAAAATGGGTAGCGACTACAAAGCGCAAGTACATGGTAAGGAATATACGCCTCAACAAATCAGTGCTTTCGTTTTACAAAAAATAAAGAAAGATGCTGAAACATATCTGGGCGGAGTTATCAAAAAAGCCGTAATTACTGTCCCAGCACACTTCAATGATAATCAACGTCAAGCAACCAAAGACGCAGGTGAAATAGCCGGACTGGAAGTTATGCGTATTGTTAACGAACCAACTGCTGCATGTCTTGCATATGGTGTCGACAAGTTACAACAGGAGATGAAAATTTTAGTTTTCAGCTTTGGTGGTGGAACACATGATGTTACATTAATGGATTTTGGTAAAGGCGTTTTTGAAGTATTAAGCACTAGTGGTGACACACAACTTGGCGGAACAGATGTAGACAAAGCGATAATGACCTATATCCTTGAAGAATTCAAACGTCAAACAGGCGTAGACATTAGTGGCGACAAAATGGCAATGTCCCGACTAAAAGACGCAGCAGAAAAAGCTAAAATTGAATTATCTACACTTATGAGTACAGATATAGATTTACCATTTCTTACCGCAGACGCAACTGGACCAAAACACTTGCACATGACCATAACAAGAACAAAAATAGAAACACTTGCACAACCAATTGTTGAAAAAACAAAACCTACACTGCTAAAAGCCTTAGAAGATGCTAAACTATCGCCCCAACAAGTTGATAAAATCATTCTCATCGGTGGCATGACTCGAATGCCCCTTGTCCAACGCTTTGTCGAACAAATATTAGGCAAGTCGCCAGAAAGAGGAATTGATCCTATGGAAAGCGTAGCTATCGGCGCAGCTATACAAGGAGGCGTTGTCACAGGCGAAGTCAAAGACCTCCTGCTGCTCGATGTTACTCCACTAAGTTTAGGACTTGAAACCATGGGCGGCGTCATGACAAAAGTCATTGACAAAAACACAACTATCCCCACAAAACACAGTCAAGTCTTCACAACCGCAGCAGATTTCCAAACAGCAGTTACAGTACACGTACTACAAGGTGAACGCCCCATGTCCTCAGACAACGTTTCACTAGGAATGTTCAACCTCGTAGACCTTCCACCTGCACCAAGAGGAGTTCCACAAATAGAAGTAACCTTTGATATAGATGCAAACGGTATCCTAAATGTAACAGCCAAAGATAGAGGAACAGGGAAAGAATCAAAAATCACTATCACCGCCTCAACAAAATTAAGTGCAGAAGAAAAAGAACGCCTTATCAAAGAAGCAGAACAATTTGCAGACGCAGACAAAACAAAGAAAGAAGCAGCAGAAACACGTAACACAGCCGACAGCCTTGTATACACGGCAGAACGCACAAAACAAGATCTCTCAGGTAAACTATCCAACGAAGAAACCGCAAAAATTGACTTATCTATAACAGAACTTAAAAACGCGCTTGCAAGCAATGACATGGCACAAATTAAAACCAAATCAGATGATCTACAAAAAACATTACAAGAAGTTGGAACCAAAATCTACCAACAAGCCGCAGCCGAAGCAGCAAAACAGCAAACAACAGAATCCCAAGGACAAGCGGGGTCAACACCCCCACCAACTGGTGAGTCAGAGTCAAATCATAGCAGTGATGAGCCACCTGTTGTAGATGCGGAAGACTATAAAGTAAAGTAAATATTTTTTCTTTTTTTTATTTAAACAGAGTAAGGAATACAACATGATTAAAATAAAAAATAAACAAAATATAAATAAAAATGTAGAATTGGCAAGAACTTTTAGTTCGTTTAAAAATCAATTAACACAGGGAAATTGTATAAATTTAAGACCTGTGCTACACTGAGAGTTTAAATTAATCAGTTAACGGAAAGATCAAAGATGACTCAGAAAAGAGATTACTACGAAGTTTTAGGTGTAGCGAAAAACTCGTCAAACGACCAGATTAAAGATTCTTATCGCAAATTAGCAATGCAGTATCATCCAGACCGTAACAAAGAGGAAGGAGCAGAAAATAAATTTAAAGAAATCAGCGAAGCCTATGCAGTGCTTAGTGATCCACAAAAAAGGTCGCAATATGATCAACTGGGGCATGCAGGTTTTGATCAGCAATATAGTCGAGAAGATATCTTTAGAGGGGCAGATTTTGAGTCTATCTTTCAGGATGCAGGTTTTGTTGGCGATATATTTCGTACATTTTTTGGCGGTTCAGGTTTTGGGGGAGGTTATGATCGGAACAATCGTGGTCAAGATATAGGGTATAGTATAGAAATCACTTTGGAAGAAGCTGCAAAAGGTGTGGAGAAAGAGATTCAAATTCCGAGAACTGAAAAATGTGATGTATGTAGTGGTTCAGGGGCTAAACCTGGTACGAGGGTAACAGTTTGTCAGAAATGTAATGGTGCAGGCAAGGTTCAAAATATGCATAACAGTAGTTTGGGCATGTTTGTTCGAGTTGTATCTTGTCCTAATTGTAAAGGTAGGGGAAGACAAATTGAAACACCGTGTAACAGTTGTAATGGTTCAGGACTTATGCGTAGGAAACGGAATATTACAGTTAAAATTCCTATGGGTATTGATGATGGTTCTCGTTTGCGACTTAGGGGTGAGGGTGAAACGCCTGCTAATGCTGGAGAACCGGGTGATCTTTATGTCATTGTGCAGGTGCTGCCTAATCAATTGTTTGTGCGGGATGGTGATGACTTGTATCGTGTAGAGATGATAACTTTTCCGCAGGCAGTGTTGGGTGCTGAAATTTCAGTGCCAACTTTGGAAGGACCAGCGTTTGTAAAGATTCGTGCAGGTACGCAACATGGTGAGGTGGTTCGTGTTAAAGGTCAGGGTATGCCAAGAATGCGTGGTTATGGTAAAGGTGATTTAATTGTTAGAATTGGAGTGGTTATTCCTGAAAAACTTACAAACCAGCAACGGGTGTTAGTTGAGCAGTTGGCAAAAGAATTTGGAACGGATGTTTCTAAGAAGAGTAAATTCCGTTTTTAATATTCCTTTTTTCATTGTTATGTAATTAGCACTGTGGCACTGAAAGTGGCATTTTATAGTGGACTATTTTAAATTTTAGACTACACTATATTTATTGATATGACGTATAGTTATGATTTCAGAGAAACAGTATTAACCTACAAAAAAAGTCACACAATAAAACAAATCTGTGCAATTTTCAACATTACCAAACAAACCTATTATAACTGGGCATTATAAAAACAAAAAACTGGAACACTAAAACCAAAAAAATACGGCCTACGCAAAAGAAAAATAGATTCCCAAAAACTTAGATAATACATAGAAGAACACCCTGATGCCTGCCTCAAAGAAATGGCAAAACAATTTAACTGTAAAGACTCCTCATATACAACGCTTTAGTTAAGCTAAAATTAATGTGTAAAAAAACTATGTGGCCATGACCTACTATTTCTTCAGCTTACCTTGACACATAAAAAAATGGTGAGATTTGATGTGTATTTTAGGCCAATCGGCTACGCCGATGCTGGAAGAATAGAAAAAGCAAAAAATGCTTTCATGGAAAGTAACCGAGTTTTTTCGGAAAATTTGGGAGTGATTTATTGTTTTTCGTTAGGGTTTTCTTCTTTTTCAAAGACAACTTTTGTGTAAGCCTGTTTCTTTTTGAATGGTGTAAATACTGTTCCTGAGCCGATATAGAATTTGCTGAACCATTCATAGAAGTGTAACCTTAGAGTGTGGATAAAAACAATTAAACCTTCTAGGGCGAGCACGAATATGTTTCCAAAGATGATGATGAATGTGCTTAGTATCATGGTTAGAATTGATGCTGTGCCGACGATGTTTGCGATTTCATAGACTACTAGCATTAGTGCCCAATGTGCCATAAGTAATGCTAAAATTCTTGAGTATGAAATTGTGTTGCCTAAGAGTCTTGTGAAAAAGTCTCCGCCTTCAAATAGTCTGTTTGTGAGGTTGTCCATTTCTTCATGTTCGCCTGAGGGATTTGCTGGTTTTACTATTGCTAAGTATGCTGGTTTACCGACAACTAGAATTATGAATGGAATTATGGCTGCAAGTATTGGTCCGCTAAGCCAAGCAGCAAAATCTAGTTGATAATTATAAATGACATAAATGCCTCCTATGTAGAATGCCATTTTAGGTATTGATGTGAGTGCTGCGTCAGCTATTTTATGGTTTACAATATAGTTGCCTAGTTCTAATGCTATGCCAATCATTATTTGTGCTATGCCCACATATAGGCAGAACATTAGAAATTTGAATATGTTTTCAGCTGGACTGTACCATAATGGTGCAAATATTTGTTGTCCAAAAAACTCTCCAAATAATACACCTGTAATGCATGCGGCTAAACCACAAGCGGCCATAATGTAGCACAGATTTTTTATACCTTGGCCTTTTTTTATTAATTTTCCTAATACTAATCCGCCTACTAATAATAGTAAGCCATGTCCAAGGTCACCAAACATTAGTCCGAAAAGAATTGGGAATGTTATTGCCATGATTGGTGTGGGATCTAGTTCATTATATTTTGGTAATCCATACAGTTTTGTTAATTCTTCAAAGGGTTTAACAAATCTGTTATTTTTGATTTTTGTAGGCGGCATTGCTTTAACAGGTGTTTCATGTTTGTGTTCGCCTATAGTTGATGTTTCTTCGTTTTTTGTTACGATGATTTTTCCATCGAGTTTTTTACTTAATTCCCCGCCAAGTGTGCTGAATTTTTCTTCTGGTGTGAAGCCTTTAATGGTTGCGTATGGTCCGGATTGTACAATTTTTGCTTTTGTACTGTATAATAATAAAAAGTTTTCTGTTGTTTCTTTCCAAATTGCGAAATCTTTTTTGTTTTCTTCGCCTATTTTGTTTAGTTTATCTGTGCATTCTTTTTCTTTTTCAGCGTTAATTTTTAACTGGTTATTTATTTCTTCGATTGCTTCTTTTGTGTTATCGGGTAGATTTTTTGGGATTTGGAAAGTTTCTGCATGATATGTTTTTAAAAGTTTGTCAATATTAACGTAGTGGGTATCGGGTATTGCTACACAAATAAAGTTGGAGTCTTTTCCAAGTTTGTGGTAATTGACGTAAATTGGTTTGTTTGCAAGTGCTGTTTGTAAGCCTTCTATATTTCTTGTAGGTACACTTGCAAAAATGACGTGAATTAGATTCAATTCTTTCATGGATGCAAAATCGGCGTTTATTGTTTCCATGATTGATAGTTTGTCTTTTGTGTGGGTGAGTTGTTCTTTTTCTTTACCTAAAAGTGTTAATGAATTTTTTACTTCTTCTGTTTCTTTGAAGACTGTTGATATTTTTTGTATGATTGACTCTGCTAAGGTTTGCCAATTACTTGCAGTTACAACTGTTTTTGTTGTTTTTTCATCTTTGAATAAATCAAATAGACCTGCTTTTTCGTTGGTAAATTGCTTGATTAAAGCATCAACATTAATGATGGCTTCTTCAACTTTCTGAATTACATTTCGATATTCAGATTTGTCGATGTCATCAGATGCTTCTTCAATAATGTGGAACTCGCCAAAGTTACTTAACGTTTCCAGTACTTCTTCAACATCTCTTTTTAAGCATGTAACTGATGTTGAAATCATTCTTTCAGGTAGCAACATTTTTATGACAAAATCTAAGTTACAACTCTAAGATTTAAGGATATATCTGGCGATTAATGGAATGATTGGGTACGTAATCGGGGATAATGATATGCTTACGGGATTTCGTTCAGTGGGCATTGATGGGGTAGAAGTATCTTCTCTTGCTGAAACAGAAAAAGCATTAAGTGATGCACTGGATCGTACAGATATAGCCATTTTAATAGTTAGTGACGTATTTTCAAATGAGCCATCTGTCCGTAAAAAAATTGACCAAGTACGTCTGGAAAGTATGACCCCTTTGATTGTTGAGATACCTTCAAGTAAGAAACCGTCAAACAGGGTTCAATTGTCGGATATTATAGGCAAAATATTATCGTCCCAGCAAGGTGAATAAACATTGGATGTCAAAAATAATGTCTCGGCAATAGCAACTGAAGTAATTGGTGTTGCCGAAAAAGAAGCAGAAACTGTACTCTTGGAAGCTGAAAATGTGGCAAAAGAAACTTTGTTCAAAGCTACCGAGAAAGCGGATTTAATTCGTCAAGAAATACTAAATCAAACAAACGTGAAAATTATGTCTGAAACACGAAAAATCGCTTCTGTAACTGAAGTGGATATACGTAATAGTTTACTTAGTGTTAAAGACGAGTTTGTTGATGATGCGTTTGAAAAAGCAATTATTAAACTCAAAGATTTTGCTGCAAGTGAAAAATACTCTGATTATCTTTTTAAAATCATAGAGGATGCAGCTAAAAAGCTTGGACAAAAAAGTTTAATTCTACAAGTAAACGCTAAAGACCATAAATGGTTAACACAACATGCCCTGGCAACTTTATCTGCCAAGTTACAACTTGATTTACGTTTATCTGAAAAAATTGAAAATTATATTGGCGGCTGTAGAATCCACACAATTGATGATAAAATAGTTTTTGATGCAACATTAGATAATAAATTACAGGAACTTAGATCCTCTTTACGTGTTGAAATAGCGAAAAAAATGTTTGGGACGATTTAAAATATGACTGGTAAAGTATGTAGAGTTGCAGGTCCAGTAATAGAAGCCACTTATATGTCTGATATTGTTATGCATGAAATTGTTCAAGTAGGCGAAGCAGGATTAATTGGCGAAGTCATCCGTTTAGACGGTGACAAAGCTACAATACAAGTGTATCAAAACACTACCGGACTAAAACTAAATGATCCTGTTTCCGGTACAGGATTACCTCTTTCCGTAGAACTTGGACCGGGTTTGATGGGTTGCGTTTTTGATGGTATTGCACGACCACTTGAATCTCTACAAGAATTAACAGGTGCATTCATTAAACCCATTCGTGGTGTCACCTCAATTTCAAGAACGAAAAAATGGGAATTTATACCTAAACTAAAAATTGGTGATACAGTTTCAACAGGTGACATTATTGGAACTGTCCAAGAAACTGCACTTCTTGAACATCGAATTCTTGTTCCACATAACGTTTCAGGCACAGTTACAAGTGTCGCGCCAAAAGGCGAATACACAATAACTGAAACAATTGCAACAATAAACTCAAACGACAAAAAAACAGATATCCAAATGCTCCAAAAATGGCCTGTTAGAATCTCCCGTCCACACGCAAAACGCTTGCCAGCATTAACACCCCTAATCACAGGACAACGTGTCATCGATACTTTCTTCCCTTTAGCAAAAGGTGGTAGTGCAGCTATCCCTGGGCCTTTTGGTGCAGGAAAAACTGTAACTCAACAACAACTTGCCAAATGGTCCGACGCTAACGTTATAATCTATGTTGGTTGTGGTGAACGAGGGAATGAAATGGTCGATGTGTTGGACAGTTTTCCAAAACTAACTGATCCAACAACCGGTCACCCACTTATGGAACGTACAATTCTTATTGCTAACACAAGCAACATGCCAGTTAGTGCCCGTGAAGCTAGTATTTACACAGGAATCACACTTGCAGAATACTACAGAGACATGGGCTACGCAGTAGCTCTAATGGCAGATTCAACAAGCAGATGGGCAGAAGCACTAAGAGAACTCTCTGGCAGACTAGAAGAAATGCCTGCAGAAGAAGGCTTCCCAAGCTATCTACCATCACGGCTCGCAGAATTCTATGAACGCACAGGAGTCGTTGAAGCATTAGGCTCCGATAAACGAGTCGGATCAATATGTGCAGTTGGTGCAGTTTCCCCACCAGGTGGAGATTTTTCTGAACCCGTAACCCAACACACAAAAAGATTCATCAGCGTCTTTTGGGCATTAGATTCAGAATTAGCTAACGCAAGACATTATCCATCTATCAACTGGATGGACAGTTATAGTGGCTATGTCAGCGAACTGGCTGAATGGTGGCATCAAAATATTGACAAAGAATGGAATAACTACCGTGAAGAAGCAATGCGCATTTTACAGGCAGAAGATGAATTAAAAAATATTGTTAAACTTGTCGGTCCAGAATCTTTACCTGGCAAACAAAGATTAATTTTAGAAACTGCACGAATAATACGTGTTGCTATATTACAACAAAACGCGTTAAACGCTATTGACACTTACTGTTCACCCCAAAAACAATTTAAAATGTTAAAAATTGTTATAGACTTCCACCATTTAGCCGATAGCGTTATAGATAAAGGCTTACCAATTACTAAAATAACTTCTCTACCAGTAATCGAAGAAATAATGCGTGTAAAAACTAATGTACCTAATGACAATTTAACAATGATTGACGATTTGGCTAAACGAATGCATGAAACCTTCGAAACATTGGAATCAAACATGAGGTAATTATGATGACATCAGGATTAGAATATAAAGGGGTAGCTTCAATTTCAGGCCCAATTATAGTTGTAGAAAACGTACAAAACGTAGGTTACGACGAATTAGCGTATGTTCGAACGCAAACTGGCGAAACCCGTCTTGGCAAAGTTATACAAATTATGCAAAAAGCTGTAGCCGTACAAGTATTTGAAGGAACTAACGGTTTATCACCAACAGAAATACACACACGCTTTTTATGTCGTTCACTAGAAGTTCCAGTATCATCAGAAATGCTTGGGCGTGTTATGAACAGTTTTGGCGAACCAATTGATGGGCATCCATGCTTTTTCGTAGATGAAAAACGAGATATCAACGGGTATCCCCTAAATCCTATTGCCCGTGAATACCCTAGAGAATTCATACAAACAGGTATATCTGGTATTGACTGCTTAACTAGCCTTGTCAGAGGCCAAAAACTTCCAGTTTTCAGCGGACCCGGTTTATCCCATAACGAACTAGCAGCACAAATAGTTAGACAGGCGCAAATTCGAACAGGTGAAGATTTTAACATTATTTTCGTTGCTATGGGTATAAAAAATAATGAAGCTGCATTTTTCAAAAAAACCTTCGAAGAAACAGGTACCATAAAAAATGTTGCAATGTTTCTCAATCTAGCTGATGATCCTCCAGTTGAGCGTATTATTACACCAAGAGCTGGTTTAACGCTAGCTGAGTACCTAGCTTATGAACAAGATCGACATGTTCTAGTTGTTATGACTGATATGACTAATTATTGTGAAGCTCTAAGAGAAGTTAGTTCATCCATGGAAGAAGTTCCCAGTCGAAAAGGTTATCCTGGTTACATGTACAGTGACCTTGCAAGTCTTTACGAACGTGCTGGTAGGATACACGGTAAAAAAGGTTCAATTACGCAAATGCCAATTTTAACAATGCCCAATGATGATATCACCCATCCAATTCCAGACTTAACAGGTTACATTACTGAAGGTCAAATTGTTCTCTCACGTGCACTAGAAAAACAGGGTATTTACCCGCCAATTTTTATAACAACAAGTCTTTCAAGGTTAATGAAAGACGGTATCGGTAAAGGTAGTACTAGAGAAGATCATGACAACGTTTCAAGTCAATTGTATGCTGCCTATGCGCAATATAATTCAGCAAAGTCTCTAGTTACTATAATTGGTGAAGAGGGTTTAGGGAGTAGAGACAAAGATTATCTGCGTTTTGGTGAATATTTTGAAAATCACCTAATCCGACAAGGTATTGATGAAAACCGTTCAATTGAAGAAACATTGAAAATTGCTTGGGATGCACTTTCAATTTTACCAGTTGAAGAATTAACATCCATTAAACCTGAATATGTCGAGAAGTATTACAAAAAAACTCTAAAGATAGCGGAGACACGAGAAATATTATAAGAAATCTGCAGGTAAATAAGTCACATGCCAATTGATAATGTTAGTCCAACAAGAATCAGTCTGATTCAAACAAAAAAAACTCTAAAGTTAGCGGAGACAGGACGAGAAGTTCTCGAACACAAACGTGATATATTATTACGTGAATTACGAAATAGTATTGTTGAAGCTGAACAAAAACGTGACATTTTAACAAAAGCTTTGGCTGTTGCTTATCAGAGTCTTAGAGAAGCAAATATTTCGAAGGGGTCTGAAAATATTTCTAATGCAGTATTAGGTTCACCTTCTAGGGCTAATTATTATGTGGATGCACGTAGTATAATGGGTGTTGTTGTTCCACTTGTAAAAACTCAAACTGAACACAATGTAAAGCCTGAATACGGTTTTTTAAATACGAATTCTGACTTGGATAAAGCATTTAGGCAGTTTCTCATTGTGTTTGAGTTGATTGGTGAATTAGCAAAGATTGAAGGTACAGCATTTCAACTGGCAAACGCCGTTAACCGGACGCAGCGTAGAGTCAATGCGTTAAAATATGTTCTTGTCCCAAAATATCATGATACTGTAAAATGGATAGAATTAGTTCTGGAAGAAAAAGAACGTGAAGAATTTATAAGAACTAAACGTATTAAAAATATGCTCAAAGCGCGTCAACAAACATCTACCTAATTAAAACTTTCTAACCATTTCAAACGTATCTTTTTTATCATCTATATGTATGCAGTGTTGCCATAAACTCTATAATTGGCAATACAAATTTTTAATGTGGAGCTTGTAGGAAACAATGAAAACTATCTATGAAGGAAAAACAAAAACAGTTTTATTAGATGAGGTAACCAATGATTATTTTTTACTTTTTAAAGATGATGCTACTGGTGAAAATGGTATTTTTGATCCTGGGTCTAATACTGTAGGTGGCAGTGTTTATGGTAAAGGAAAAATTGGTCTTGCTATATCTAAATACTTTTTTGAAATAATGGAAACAAACGGTATTCCAACACACTATATAGATTCAAATCTTGAGCAAGGTTTGATGAAAATACGTAAAATCACTGTTCCAAAACTTGAATTTGTATTACGTTACTTTACAGCAGGTAGTATGTGTCGCAGATTTTCACTCGAAAAAGGTATTCCTTTTAATCCACCTTATCTTGAAGTTACACTTAAAGATGATGTTCAAGGTGACCCTCTTATAAGTGAAAGATTATGTCTTCTAAAAGGGTTACTAAAAGAAAATGAATACAATAAAATATTAGATTTTTTAGTAAAAATAGGTGAGATACTGCGAAAAGAGTTAAAAATGTTTGGTTTAACGCTGATAGACTTTAAAATTGAATGTGGCTTTGACGAAAATCGAAAATTGTATCTTGCAGACGAAATTACGCCTGATATTTGGCGTGTACAAGACGAATCTGGTAATATTCCAAACCAAATTGATTGTGCAAAGCTAATTCTTAGCAAAATAGTTGCCAAACAATAAATATAATTTGCCAAATAACTTGAAGTGGTAATTACACTTTAGGTTTACTTTTTTCAAATTTTAGAGTTCACACATGTAGGGCGATAAAACCATTTTTCCATAACTTGCCCGCTTTAACATCTCTTTTCTTGCAAATAATTTTTACATTTTACCATTTTTTCGTTCGCTTGATTGTTTATAGTGGCTACTTCATTACATCTCTCTCTAAACATGAACACTCAATTTTTAATCAGTTGGTATTTTCTTGAATTGTTTATTTTACCTGTTTTAATGCTTTAATTACGGCATTAAAATAAAAAGGTTAATAGCTGACTTAGTGATGAGAAAAAATAGGAGTTGAACTCAAGTTTGAATCGTAAAATACTAATGTTCGTGCTATTGCCCTTAATTCTCTTACCTATAGTGGGTGTAGCAAGTGCATTAACTGCAAATGCGTTAACCGTTGAGCCAGTTCAAAATATAACTGCTGATAACGAAGCTGTAACAGGTGTCGCTGGTAATTATGATAAAATTGCAATTGCTATTGGTGCTGCTTTAGCTATCGGTATGCCTGCATTAGGTGCTGGTGTCGCTCTTTCTTCTATTGGTACTGCTGCAATCAGTGCACTAGCTGAAAAACCAGATACCTTTTTCAAAAGTTTCCTAATTGTTGCGTTGGCTGAAGCACTGGCAATTTATGGTTTGATTATGGGCATTTTGCTCTGGCTCAAATTGTAAACAAGCATTAAAAATCCCAAAAAGAACACTGGTTACATAACTGGTGCATCTCCTTTTTTACTTAAAAAACATGTTAAATAGGAGTACCTGTACAGTTGAATAGTTTAAAAATTGCGTTTATAAAATTCATAAAAAATCATCATAGGACTAATAGTTCTGGCGCAAAACTTAAGCTATTCCACTATATTGCTTAACCATTTTAGTAAAGCAAAGTATTTGTTCTCAAAAAAGGAAAAATATTGGTTAGTTTGTTTAGATTTGTTTTCCACATTTGACACAGAATGTGGCATTGGGTTGAATTGGTGTACCGCATTTTGTGCAAAAATTCGTTAAAGAATCTATGGTGGTCGGAATTGGTTGCGTGTTTGGTGGTGGAGTTGGTTGGGGTTCTTTTAGTTTGAGAAATGCAAATCCAAGTACTATAAAACCTATGCCCATTATTGGTATACCTATGAATATTATGGTTAGTATTGCACCTATCTGTATTATTTGTCCTGCTGTTTTAAATTCATGTATGTTCGAGTGTGCGGCTAGTTCGTTTAGTGAACGTATTACAAAAATTGACGCAATTGTGAAGAATGTAAATTGTATGATTGCACTTATGAATACTGTTGTAAGTATTTGAAAAAATAACTGCATGATTAAAGCAATGTCGATTGGACTAATTACGTTTTGATAAATATGGATTGTATATATGCCATAGATTGTGTTTGTGATTATACCTACTATTGCTACTATAGCACCAATTTTTGCGTTGGAATAAATCTTTTTAGAATTATAAACTTTGGCTAAATTGTATAGACTGATAAGAATTAAAATAATGCCAACAATTTTTGTAATACCGTAATCATTTAGACCCTTAACTATATATGAAATAATTTGTGCTGCTATACCACAGACAATTATTAATATAAATGCGCCAAAATAACCTAATTTTATACTAGATTCAAAATTCATTAACTCCATCTCAACATACTCTATATCCTAAACTTTTTTATATAGTTATACCCTAAAATATATCCTAATGTTCCTAAAAAAACAAAAATCAAGTGTTATTTTTATTGATCTATTATGGTGATTAAAATTTTTTCGCCATAACAATTGTAAGCTACAATATCACGTTCAGTTTCATAAGGAAAACCTGCAATCATCATAATCCTGCCATAAAAATTATTAGCATCAACATCAGAAGCTGATTTGTCTCCTGACGGGTGAGAGTGAACCATACCCATAATCGAAAAATCTACAGGTAACATGTGAAAAGGTAAATTAGCAAAACCATACCCATAAGTTGCAAAAGGTGGTATAAGCAAATCAGTGATGTGTATAGTATCTTTTTTTTTCTTACCTCTCAAAAGTAACACAGTCTCTCGTGGATAAAGTTTTTTTGCACTTATAAAAATAGAATTTAATACATCTCTATCCATTAAAACAGTTGCTGTTTTTGTCATAAATATATAAAACAGCACTAAAGCTTATTTATTTTTCCCAAAAAAATAAACAATAAAGACATCAAAACATTCTTTTTATTAAGCTATAAAGCAACTCGTTTTACTTTAAACAATTAAGGTCTATAAATAAACGCAACAATAATAAGTCTGAAAGTTGATTACTGTTAAACCGTTGCCGAGATGGCAGAGTGGTTAACGCGCGGGCCTTGAGAGCCCGTGGACCATCCGGTCCGCATGGGTTCGAATCCCATTCTCGGCGCTTCTCTTCTGCTTATTACGCCTCTCCTCAAGTTGTTGGTGAAACGTCACAGGTTTTTAAATTCTCAAAAAACTCTATGAGTATGAAACAAGATAAATCAATATATAACTATGAACAGCGACTTATAGGTTACCGACGCAACATAGAAGCGATGCATAACGGCAAGGTTACACTACGTTTTCTTGATTGTTAACGCATTTATATAATTGAATTGCCATTCTTTTTGATTGTTAACCTGAATTTTGCAAATTTTTAGTGTACACAAACAGGAAAAACCAAATCTCTAAGACAATTCACAACATCCTCCTCAACACCAAATAACAACTTGAATGAAAGTTTACTCTATGTGTTTTGTTTGTTGTTTGTTGTGTTTTGTTTGTTGTTTGTTGTGTTTTTTCTTCTTTTTGTGTACGCTATTTATAGCGTACACGTTTGTGTGGTTGGTTGTAAATGTTTGTTTTTTGATTTGT
>WRNB01000045.1 GCA_009776805.1 Candidatus Bathycorpusculum grumuli
AAATTTGTAGCTTGGCATGATTGTTTTCACGTTTTTTTTGTGAAACTATATCACACACTTCTATTTATAAAACTCTACTTACTCACTGGATACACCACTAGCAGAATGCTTAACCACTCAAACAACATTAAAACCCCTCCAAAACCACATTAGACAACCTATTAACAAAACAATACAAAACATACCATAATAACCAACAAACATCTTGACAACCTTCTTCACACACTCATTTCTAGACCTTTTCACCCAACTACCAAACAATCAAAACACCCATAACACCAACTTTATCACCTAACTCGCAAACCTCTTCTTCACAACTCTCATTCGATAAGCCGTCCAACCATAGAACACACACTACACATCTTATCCAACCGTTCTACTTGCTTTTCAGCTAAATTTTCATAATTTTCCAGCCAAATCTATGGCCTTTCGCTATTTTAGGTGGATACACATAACACCCACTCCACCAAAAATCACAAAAAACCAGCAATGAAAAAAAGTGTCGCTTAGCGTGTTGATAATGAGTATGAGCAGATGGGTACTTGCTCGATTTTTGTTAGTGTATGAGCCTTTGAAGAGTTGACAGCATACGCGCATGAAAAAAGGACAGTAATTGGTTTTTCACATTATTATTTTATAGTTACAATTTTTGTAGAAAAAATATTTGAAATGGTTTGTGAGTATAAAGTAGCACTATACATTCATGTATAGTGAATTAAATTAAGTAGATGTTAGTTTTTATTATTGTTTTGATGGTTTTACTTGTGTGGTTGTGTAGTTTTTGTGTTTTTATACATTTGATTTGATCATTTGACAATAGGTTTGTTCCGTTTTAGTATACAAAAATAATAAGACTAAATTCTAGTTTTAGAAAAAAGTCATGTGTTAACACGAATTTTTATGAATTTTGCAAATTTAATTTTTAAGTTAATCAACTACAAGTAATAACGTGTTTTGAAGTATTTTTTATGATGTTAGGTACTACAGTGGTATTTTTATGATGTAATGATAAGGTGATAGTTTGAAAAAGGGGAAATAATTTTGGGATAAATCTGTTGTTTGCTGAGGTTTTGTGACTAAAGCTTTACAATGATATTTATACCCTGATAAATCATTGTTAGCGTTCCACAGGGTCAATACATGTTGGATAGCGATCAAACAAAAGAAATAATTACTATTCTCAAACAAACTGTAGCAGTGCCAAGTCTTGTTAAAGCAAAAAGTGACCCTTTTGAAACACTCATTATTACAATCCTCTCCCAAAATACTGCTGATAAAAACTCTGATGCTGCATTTACACGATTAAAACAAAGTTTCCAAATTATCCCGAAAAATCTTGCAGAGGCTAATCCTGCTGAAATTGAAAAATGTATTAAATCTGCTGGACTTTGTAAAAGTAAAACAGGTACAATTCAGGCAGTCTCAAAAATAATCCAAGAAAAATATAGTGGCTCAATAAGCAGAGTTTTGTTGCTACCATTTGAAGAGGCACGAAAATCTCTTATGGACATGCCTGGTATCGGACCAAAAACAGCTGATGTAGTATTGCTTTTCTCGGCTCAAAGACCTACAATACCTGTTGACACACACATTAATCGTGTTTCTAAACGTCTAGGTATTGCACCAAAAACTGGTAATTATGAATCCGTCCGTTTAAGTCTACAAAAACTGTTTGATGAAACAGACTATCTGCTTGCACACCAACTTTTAATCGGACATGGTCGGAAATTCTGTAAAGCCAAAAAACCTCTATGTAATACTTGTCCAATTGTTAATTACTGTGAAACAAACGGGGTCTTTTAATGGTTGCACTTTCGCCACAAGTAATGAATTACTTCCCGTACTCGGAAGTGCGTATTCATCAAGACATGTTCATAAACACTACCCACAATGCAGTAAACGCAAAACAGTCTGTGTTAATTGAAGGCAGTAACGGCTTGGGAAAAACCATTTCAGCACTCTCCGCATGTTTACCAGTAGCAATTGAAAAAAACCTCAAAATTCTTTACGTTGCTAGAACCCACCGACAACATGAACGTGTTATCGATGAACTGCGCATGATTTACAAAAAAACTCCAATCAGCGGTATATCTATTAAAGGTCGTAACGAAATGTGTCTCAACGCGTTTGCGGCCAATGGAGCTTTTGACTCAAAATCACTTATGGAAATGTGCGACCTTCTAAAAGCCAAAGGTCGTTGTCCATATTACAAAAATGTAGAATTACAAACATACGATTTTATTCAATTAGTTAAACAATTATCAATAAAACCATATACAGCAACCGAAATCCAACAAGTCTGTAAAAATAAAGAACTTTGCCCATACGAACTTGTTAAAACAGCTCTTCAAGACACAAAAGTCATAGCACTAAGTTATCTGTACATTTTTGACCCAATGATACGAACCGCTTTTTTAAAACACATAAACACTGACCTTTCAAAAACCATTTTAGTGGTTGATGAAGCACATAATTTGCCTGAAACAGCGGTTGACATCTCTAGTAGCAGTATTTCTCTTTTCGTTTTACGGCAAGCCGAAATGGAAGCTAACCATTACGGTAACAGGGACATTGAACAATTCATCTCTTTCTTTCGTGAAGAAATAGAAAAAATAACTGACACTATTAACCGTGAAGAACTAATCAATCCTAACAAAATAATCAGTATACTCCAAAAAGGCGGTATTTCTAAACCACGTAGTTTTTTTGAACATATGCATGAAATTGGTGCTGGAATTAGACGTGCTTTGCTTGCAGAAGGCAAAAACCCGCGCAGTTACATAAATTCAATGGCTGATTTTCTACTACACTGGCTTGAAACGTGTGATGATAGCTCATACATCAACGTCGCAAGTTGTTATTACACTGAAAAAAACCAAAAAACTGCAAAAATAGAAATCGTTGCTTTAGATCCATCAAAAATTACTGAACCAGTCTTCTCAGCCACCTATGCCAATGTTATCATGTCAGGTACCCTACAACCTCTTGACGCATACATGAAAATAACCAAACTATCTAAAAATGCTACACAATACATAGCACCCTCACCATTTCCTAAAGAACACATTTTCTCAGCTGTATGTTACGGTGTCACCACAGCAATGGAAAAACGAACTCCCATAATGTACCAAACAATAATCAGACGTATAGTTGAAGTAGTAGAAAACACTCCAAGAAACGCCGGCATCTTTGTTGCCTCTTTTGATGTTATGAAATCGCTACTAAATGAAGGCTTAACTTTAGCTTTAGATAGACCTCTCTATAAAGAAGAAAGAAATATGACTTCAAAACAAAACGAGAAACTTGTGTCTGATTTCAAATCATGCGGAAACAAAATGGGTGCTGTATTCCTTGGTGTTTTAGGCGGCAGAACATCCGAAGGCGTTGATTTTCCCGGTGACCAAATGAACTCTGTTATAATTGTTGGCGTACCATATGCTGAACCAACGCCTAGAGTAAAAGCGCAAATTGATTATTACAACAAATGTTTTCCCAATTTTGGCAGAGAATACGGGTACGTTTTACCTGCTATGAAAAAAGCTTCCCAAGCCGCAGGACGACCCGTACGTACTCTTGATGATAAAGGCGCAATCGTCTTTTTAGATTCACGTTATGCAACAGGTTACTGCAGAAACTTTTTACCCACTTGGATAAATAACGGAATGAAAATGTTGCCTGACCAAGACAATGTTTTAGCAAAAGAAGTGAAATCCTTCTTTAGCTTACAGAGGTAACTCTTTAAGTTCAGGATCCAATTTTATTCTGCCAATTGAAATACTAGCTGGTTTATTTGGAACTGGTGTTAACACTTTCATTGTTTTTCGAACACGGTTATATTCTAATAAAATGCCAATTCCGAGAAACTGTTTATTTGAATCTTGTAATCCAACAAGAATTCCTTTCTCTTTACCTTGCTCTTTTGGAAGAATATCCTTCTCATGTATAACCATGTAACTAGAAAATAACGATCGCACTTTAGCTTCCTTTAAAAATTTTGCGTAACACATTTCTCGTCCTTTTGTATGCTTCTCAATCGCACGCTCATTAGTAGCCGTAGATGACTCAATACAATATGTAGCAATAGAATTTATCCCAGATAACAACGGTTCAAGTTCCTCCTCTTGACCCTGAATACCAACCACCAAATCAGGTTTAAGCTGATTAAGCAGTTGCCCTTTTTGAATAATAGCATTCTCGCCTTCAACCCAACCATCAGTATTAATTATTACATAATCAACATCCGCTTTCTGCATACATTCTTTATACATCTCAACCAAACCTTCAATAGATCTAGATACTGCTTGAGCTGGAGAAATAGCACCAACAAAAAACGCGTTAGACATTTTTACCTCATAAAGTTCAGTAATTTTTTTAACAGTATATCCATACGCAATGGTACATGGTGGACCAATATCTGACTGGCCTAAATCACTATCCAAAACAGCAACTCTATTTTTTCCATCAACAAGTTTGTTAATTATGTAAGTGCTAAAACTACTTTTACCCATATCAACCTTACCAATTACCATAATAACTGCTGGTTTATTCTGCACATTTTTAACTGTTTCAAACGCTTCATCCCATGATGTAGGAATAGTTGATGCCTCTATTTCTTGTACTGACGCATTTAATCCAAGTGAAATATGAAATTCTGCTGTCTCCAAAACATGAAATGGTTGTCTTTTTCCTTCGCGTACGATAGTTTGATGACCTTCTCTTATCGCACACCCAAAGACTTCCACCTTGCCCGAAAGCATTTTCACAGATGCCGAACCATTTACTAGCAAAGTTTTACCTACTTCAACTGTTTTTTTCATCCTTTTCTCTCCTATATTTCCTTTGATAAATACAACCATCCTTGCTTATATCGTAGTAGCAGACATTATATGCCTTAAACATCTGCTACGTTTATTTAACGACGTATTTGTCCCTTTTTCACTAACTATCTCCAAAACAATTCTGGACGGCAATATATTATTCAACACTTCAATTAAATATTATCCAACACTTCAATTAAACCCTTGTAAACAGGTACGAAAAATTAGCAAGAAAACAACGTATTTCCACCGAGAACCAAACACGTATAAAAAATAAAAGAAATATTAAAACTGTGTTTATCGTCTTCTTGGAGCTTTTGAATGTCGCTCGTTTTCAGCTCTCACTTTAACTATGCCACGGTGTACTGCACACGAAATACAATAATATTTAGTATCAACCCAAGAGGCTAAGTATGTACCTTTTTGTCTGAGCTCTTTTGCTAATTGTGGTTCAACAAAAGACACTCGCCTCGTTGAACGTTTTGCTTTGTCACGTGGAACCATTGCCCCACAATTTACGCATTGAACAAGACTGCTACTTCCTTTGCTACCTTTCGCTCTTCCTCGACTTTTTCGTTTAACTGGCATACCTTTTGACCTCTTAACTTTATTATTGCAAATATTGAATTAACTATCTTATATATCTGCCCGTAATTTTAACAGAGAAGCAAGGTTTGCTTTCTGATTTATCTGAGGAACAAAAATGTCACTAATAGAAGTCAGCAAGGATATTACACATAAACTATGCCCAATAGTTACACAATTAACACGAATCACTATACCAATAGAAACTGCGTCCTTCGGCGGGATTGAATTGACCCCGATGGATTCCATTCCCCAAAATCATTCAAATTTTGAGGATTCATATCAAACACTAAAAGAGAATAAGTCAACTTAACATATAAATATTTCACAAACACACCCAACAAACGCGCCCCACTGACACCAACCCCAAAAAAAGTGCAAAAATGGGTGACAAAATATGAGCATACTTTTGTACACAATATTACAACCGACAAACTACCTTTTGAAACTTTTTAGTAAACATCTTCTGCTAATCATAACAGAGAACAAATAATATCTGTAAGTTTTTTCCAGATATAGTTTAAAAGCTCCAAAGACCAAGTCATAATTGTATGGTACCAAAGTCCGTGCTGTCGAGCGGGGTACGGGGTCGCCAGAGGCGGCAACGTCCGCGATCCAATCTAAGACACACGGCACCTACACCTTTTCAGACAACCAAAAATAAACATAACAGTCAAACCGCGTTAAACTGCGATACTATGTGTCTAATGAGAAATAGTTACACCATACTTGGAGTATTTGGGGAAAGTTTACAATCTCATCTAAGTCAATAAACCATCGCTCAAATTTTGGAACAGCAACTAACCTATCAACAAACGATTGAATATCCTCCCGCTTAGAGAGCACACTTGGCTTTAACAGAGACATTGCCCTTTGCTCTGATACATCCAGTTGCACCAATTTAGCCAACAACGCAGTCAAAGCCGCACAATACCTAAAATCATCCCACAAATACGTTAACCCCCTACCAAAAACGGTCTAAACCGAGCTAACCCATCCCGCAATATCCTAAACTCAGAACTCGCACGCCCCTGCAACGCCAAAGGCAAACCCACAATCGCTCGTTCACCCACACTCCCAGAAAGACTTGCCACCTTACAAGTGAAAAACAAATCTTCACAACAATCCCCCACCAAAAAATCCCGCCCCCGAATCATAGATTGTAACTTTACAGATTCCAAAAATGCCAAACTACAATCCCTAAAACTAAAAACATTCGCTTGAAGATTTCTTATATCATGAAAATGTTTAGCATACTCCACCCCATTTCGACTATCCACCAAATTACGCCCAACCGTATTTGGCCCAATCGTACTCAACTTATCGCCAAGTAAAGCACCAACCGTAGGCACAGTAATAGTTTCATCCGATTCATAAAACGGAGTCCTCAAGGCCACCTGTGTGGTGGAATAGTTGGGTTTAACACCCATAACATCAAGCAAACAACTCCGACTCTCATTGGCTATTGTGAGTGAGGGAGCTTCAACAATGTAAAGATAAAACGGAACCACACCCGAAATCACTCTATTACGAGTTTTAAAGGTAAAAGCCTGCTTGGCAAACTTGGCATAAATGTTAGCCATGATGTCTTGTAATTCTTTCTCGGAAACATTACAACATATGTCTACGTCTACGCTAAGACTTGCCCACTTGTCCTGCAGGATCATCTGAACTGCTGAACCGCCCTTAAAAACAAAATCCAACCCCGCACGCATAAGTTGTCCCAAATACTCCAAACTATAGATGCCTTCTCCAAATTAGAAACATTATTAATCAAACCAGTAGAGAGCAGGTTTTGAATTTTTGCAGGATTAAAAGTTTCATGGTTCCTATGGTTTTAGTTTGGTCAATCACGGTTTTTTGCTCCCTCAACCATAGCATCAATTGCTTTAAAGACATCCCGCCGACCAAATAGAACATCCATAGCAACATTTTGGTTAAATTTTAAGTCTTGTTTTGCTAATTCGTAGAGGAAAATGAGAATCTCTCTAAATATGCCTCGTCTAGTAGAGTACCTTAGCAATCTGTCAAAGTTTACATCTCCCCTCTTAGTCATAGCTGCAAAAATGGATCCTAACTCAAAAGAGTCAAAAGTCAACCCTTTCCTGGTAGAGAAATAGTAGAGGTCTACCCAAAGCCTCTCAGGCACAGGTATTAGATAGTTGTTGAGTTGTGTTAGGCCATAATTTTCTTTGCGCTCTAAAATAAATGTGGGTGTTTGAGGGTATATGGCGTATTCTTCAAAATCTCTCTGCTCAGGATTTAACACTACACGGTATTCTTTTGAGAGCAGTAAATCACGCATGCTTATGGACAGGGTTTTTGAGGTTTCTATAAACTGTAAATCTTTTCCAATCATGTAATGAGAATAATCTGAGAGCATTTGTATAGACCAAGCGGTAAATTTTGCCATCGGAAAAATATTACAAAGCTCATTTACCACCTTTGATAGTTCTGGGGAGGGCTTTAAGGTGGTTTGTCTGTTTTTTCCAACTTGATATATGCCTTTACCAACATTTTTTATCGTACCAGTTTTCGCAAGACGACTTAAATAATTCATAGCGGTAACTTCGGATAGGTTGAAAAATTGAGCAAGGTCACTGTTTGAGACTGTTTGCTTTGTTTGCACATATTCCGCTATTTTTACTGGAATTGAATATTGAGGACACATGAAAAAAATATAGTTTTGACAATATATAAAATTTATTGCCAAACCTATACAAAAAATATGGTGAACCCCCACTCGTTTGACCAAAAACGACAACAAACCAAAAACATTTAGCCTAACGATATTTTTGACTTAAGACAGGTATTTCAAAGCTTCAATTTCTGTGAGAAGTAAAGAACATTAGTCGCCACAAGACCATGACCGATCCACCTGAGATAACCAATCGTGCACTCAAAAAAGGCAGACATCGTCTGCCAATCCAAATTAACTTGACCCATCACCAAGACTTAACCTAAATTCTACAAGTTTCTTAAATACACACTGCAGGTTTATGGTTTAAAAAAAGACACATTTGTCAAAACAACCTCAAAAATTTGTATGTGTACAAAAACCAAGAGATTTTAGAAAACACAACATATTTTATTCCACCAAAGTCGCATAGGCACCAATTAAAGTTGCGTGCACCATTTCGCGTCACTCATTCATTCTGATTACGAGTTACACAACTTGATTTAGCAGTGGACTCCATACCGCTTTTAGCTTTTGCAAGTAACACAAGTTCAGGTGTCCCAATTATTTCCAACTTTTCTATTTCCCGCTTAATTTTAGCAATAAGCGGTTCTTTTGTCGCAAACAATTTATCAGACAATTTTTTTCCTTGTTCAGTAAGTGAGTAAACGTACCTATATGAGTTATAACCAACAGAAACCATTGTTTCTTTTAGCAATTTAACACCTACTAGAGTGTTAATTGTTTCAGAGAGGTCTTCAGAGTAAGGGCCATAATAGTACGATTTATAATTAAACGTAAAGGGAATTTCTGATTGGAATTTAAGCAGACAAATTTCCTTCTGAATACGCGTTCGCCCCTCAATTTTCCCGTTATCATGACTTCCAAAAACGGCAATTAATAACGCAACATCAGTATCAATCAAAGCTTAATCCCTCAATTATTTCTTTTAAAGCTATTTAATCCTTCACTTCCCTTTATACTACTACTTGCATAAACTTGGTTCTTCGCTAAATAGGTGGGTAGAGTCAGCAAGTTTCTTTATGGTGTAATAGTTGTATGGAACATACTGGAGAACATAAACAAGTTTAGAGAAAGACTAATATGCTCACCCACATGAAATAGCGAAAAGCCCTTTTAATCATGTAGTGGGTTATGGGCGTATGGTTTTTTGTAATTAGAAAAACTCACAGGGAACTACAGTTCACTATTTTTTATAGGTTTAGAAATAGTGTCTGTTTTTCAATTCTTTTATAGAGTTGTTTATTTCTATTTCAGAATATTTTTCTCCTTTAATTCGGAGTACATTGTTTAAAATATTCTTATCGTTAGCGTTGGGAATGGCTCGTTTGATATATAGAACTGTTGCAAGCAGTTCTAAATCAGATGGACTTTTTAAACGAAAATAGGCAATTATTTCTTGCGTTGTTGAACTAACAGGTGGCGTAGCTAAAGAATTGTCAACAGAGAGCTTGTGACCGCGTGGTGTAAAGTCCATGTTTAAATCACCCCGATTGTAAAGGTACCGTATTTCGGAATCTAACTTTTCGCTATAAGGTCCATAGAAGTGAATGCTATAATCGAATCCCAAGTCTTCACCTGACTCTTGGATTAAGTAAATAATTTTTTGTACTTTTTTCTTACAAGGTGCTACATCATGTTCTTGAATCGTTTTTATTACACTTAATACGTTAGTCATATTGTCATTCCCCTCGGCTCTTTAAGTACGTTGTATTTTTTTCAGAAATCCATTTCTTAATCTCGTCAGCACGAGAACCATCAACATATATTCTACAAATATAAATTTTCTTAATAATTCCCTGTAAAATCAAAAAACAATCCATAACGTTCTTTGCTTCTCCAGTTTGTTTATTTATAACCCTTATTTCTCGCCCACTGTCATCCTGTAGGGTAGGGTGCCCAGCACCTTGCCATATTTCTATGACAGGTTTCCAAACCCCTCCCTCAGTCTCCCCCGTGCAAGTTTACAAGCAGAGGACTCACCAGCCATTCCTAAAACAAAAACTTACAACGTACTCATGTTTGGATTTTTGTTTTAGTATTGATAATTTCATGTCAGCATTTTGCATTTCGCATACCTCTTTTCATTATCAATTGAATAATCTGCCTTCCTTCGCCATGTAAACAGGATTACTGCATCCGGTTTTACGGCTTTCCCTGTCAATTCAGGGTTCACAGACTATTACGACGGCTCCGTTACCTGCCGGTTTTTCTGCGTCATCTTTCTTGCTTTTTAGGCTTGAAATTTATCTCCATTTGGGAATTACACATAGCCTTACAGCGTTCCGGTAGGTAATCTCCGTTTAAACCTGTTGACACTTGGTGTGGTTTAGGTTCCCATTCATCTCTTTAACGTGTATCTTACACACAGAAAAAACCCTCGAGTAGTAATAGACAACTGCACGCATTTTGTCTATAGGTTTTTTGTACATGCTTCAATAGTCTTTGACTATGTTAGTCCCATGTATCTTAGCATTTAGAGTTAAGAGTTCGATTTTAGACATTATAGTTTTAACTATGTCACATGTGGTTTTGTGCCCTGAGCTTATACACTGATTTCAAACTCTTGCGCTTTTCCGATGTGCTGTGTTCTCTGAATATTTTTTCGGTTTCTGGTAAGTCGGTTGACCAATTGATGTCTCTTTAATCCAATACCGCTATCATGATGGCAATAGATTCTTTTACGGACGCACCCCACATACACATAGAAGTATACAAAGAAAAGCGGTAGCTGAAATATTGAAAACATTTTTTATTTAGCATTGAAATCATCTTATGTCAGGTTAAAAAAGTTAGAGAAGGACATAAAACTTGTAGAGCATCAGCAATAATTTTTGTAATTATTATATAGGTAACTCTTAAATTACACTGCCTTGTTTTGAAAGCATATGGAATTTCAGTTATAAGGTGGATACGCTATGGCAGAATTTGGATTAAGACCAAAAATGATAGTTAAAGATGTAATGAGTAGTCCAGCAATAACAAGTGATGAAAACGAAACAACAAACAATATAGCTACTAAAATGGCTAAAGAAAGAGTTGGAGCGGTAATTATTACTAACATAGAAGAGAAACCTATTGGAATTATTACTGAACGTGATCTTGTAGTCAGAGTTATTGCAAAAAATAAAAAACCTGACGAAATTAAAGCAAAAGAAATTATGTCTACTCCGCTTATAACAATTGAACCTGAAGCATCAATAAATAATGCAGCAAGAACAATGACTAGACAAAACATTAGACGTCTAGGTGTCTTTTATAAAGACAATATAGTTGGTATAGTTTCAAATAAAGACTTGTTAGGTGTTATGCCAGAGCTTGTAGAAATAATGCAAGAACGTACACAAATCGAAAACTCAAAAGTAGCAGAAGAGATAGAAGAAGCACCGCAAACAGGTTATTGTGACCATTGTGAAGCATACTCTGAAAATCTCAAAGTGATTAACGGTCAAAACGTATGTGCTGAATGTCGTATAGAGATGGATCAAGAAGAATAACAAATTTTTATCCTAATTTAGGTGCTAATTACCCTTTTAATTATTATAGTCTTACTGCAATAGTATAGTATGTGGTTTTCTTGATTGTTGATTTGGTCTTAAACAATGTTAGGGCTTACATTAAAGGTGAAATTCTTGAATGTAATATAGCTATTGAAGAAGGTAAATTCTTCAAAATTGGTAGACAACCTCAAATGCCTACTGCTGATCAAAAAATCAATCTAAAAGGCATGTTAACTCTACCAGGTTTAATAGATGCACATGTACATCTTAGAGATGAAGAAAAAGCATACAAAGAAGATTTTATTTCAGGTACATCAGCAGCTGCAGCAGGAGGTTTTACCACTGTATTGGATATGCCAAATAATCAACCTCTTACAAATAGTGTTGAAACTCTAAAAAATCGTTTAGAAACAGCTAAAAAACGAACTATAGTTAATGTGGGTTTATATTCAGAGTTTCCTAAAAACTTGGCAGAACTACCACAAATCTGTTGTGAAGGAGCAATTGGATTTAAATTATTTATGAGTGATCAAGTGGGAGGTTTAAATGTTGATGATGATCAAGCTTTAAGAGATGGTTTTAGAATTGCAGGTGAAGCTGGTGTGGTAGTTGCTGTTCATGCTGAAGACAAGAATCAAATTATGTTTAACGAACAAAAACTCAAACAAGCTAAACAAGATACACCTAAGGATTTTCTTCTTGCACATACAGAGCAAATAGAAGTGCAAGCTATGAAAAGAGTGCTTAAAGCAAGTGAAAACTCAAAGGTACAGTTACAGTTTTGTCATGTTACAAGTCAACAAGGGTTAGAAACTATTAAAGAATCAAAGCAAATGGGTAAAAAAGTCACATGTGAAGTTACGCCTAACCATTTAATGTTAACGTCAGCAGATGTTACGCGTTATGGTATGTTGGCAATTATGATGCCGCCTTTGCGTGATAAATTTCATCAAGAAGCACTGTTAAGGGGTGTAAATCAAGGTGATATAGATACTATTGGGTCAGATCATGCGCCACATACAATTGAGGAAAAAACTGCTAGTAGTGTTTGGGAAGTAAAAGTTGGTGTACCTGGATTAGAAACTACTTTACCTTTGTTGTTAACAATAGTTAGAAAGAATTGGTTAACTCTCCAAAGGCTTGTAGAGTTGCTTGCAGAAAAACCTGCAGAAATCTACGGTTTAACTAACAAAGGCAAACTTGAGCAAGGTAAAGATGCAGATTTAACAATCATAGATTATAATCGTCAATGGACAATTACAGCTTCAAAATTCAAGTCTAAAGCTAAATTTTCACTTTATAATGACTGGCAAGTGATTGGTAAACCAGTAAAAACTTTTGTAAATGGTATTTTAGTTATGGACGAAAACGAAATTATTGCTAAAGCAGGTAGTGGAAGAATTATTCAAAGATAACAGGAAAAAACTATTTTCGTTAATTGAATCTGTCTTCAATATCGCAAACGCTTAAACAAGTTTTTTTTGTCTAAAACGGATTATAAAACTAAGTTCATTCCTTGTATCCGTTCATAGAAGTGTCTGTGTGAAATACAGGCTAGAGTTTGTTTTTATGTATAATGTTAAGACATGACAAACACATGAAAAATTATCCACAACCAAGCAATCAAACAAAAACACAAACAAAACCAACACCAAACACTCCGCTTTTAAACAATAATACGTCACATCATAACAATAAACCACAAACCCACTCAATCGCCCACCATAGATAAAGACTTAACCTTTACTTTACCAACATAACATCAAACACCACACCCCAAACCTTCACCACAACCCCACAATGCACACACCCACCAAAAAAATGAAACAAAAAATAAAAACGGCCTTTCTCCATACAAATACTTATAATTAGCCTTCAAAGCCAAAACATAACGACATGCTTTTTATGAATTAATACAACAATATCACATTAAGTATCCGCAACAACAGAAATAATCACACAATCTTTTACATTAAAATCATAATTAAATCAGATATAGCAGACATTTCATTTAATTTACCCTAGTTTTATACATAAGGTAAAACCACCTTTTACCACACCAACTATAAGTTAGTATTTTACGGGTAAAATTCTTTGCAAAGTGTGTAAAAATTTTTGTTTGTTTTGATTTCGGCTCAACCGAGTTGGGAGATTGAGTTTATGTTTGTGCCCCACACTGGGTTTTACCATCAATATTGAAAAGTTTTAAGAATTTTTCTCCTTCGTCAGTATTTAAAAGTTTGTTAAAATCTTTTTTCAGATTCTCAAAATATTCATTCTCTATCATGGCAAAAGCACGATAGATAGTGTCGTGACTGGGGACTTGTTTTAAGGGGATAAAAGCTTGCAGTGTTTGTTTGTGTTTTTTTGTGAAGCGTCCTATTTCTACGAAATCGTTTGCGTTGCCTATGGTAGCGATTAGGGCCATGGTTACTAGTTCGTTTAGTTTGTATTTTGTTTTTCCTTGTTGTCGTGTGTCTGTTTGGTTTATTGTTGTTATGTTTTGTAAAAAGTTTTTTATTGTGTTTAATTGTGTATCTTGCATGTGATGTATTTGTGTTGGTTGTTTATAAGTTATTTGTTATCTTACATGTCAAGTCGTTGGATTTGACAAATTGAGAGGTTTATTTGCGTCTTTTATAATTATTGTTTGTTTGTGGTTTTTGTTGGTTGGCTAAATGTGTCTGTTCAACTCACACATTTAGCGTAATTCTCTTACAACAACCACCTAAGAGGTATGTCTTGAAAGGCTC
This sequence comes from Candidatus Bathycorpusculum grumuli, assembly GCA_009776805.1. GTDB lineage: Archaea > Thermoproteota > Bathyarchaeia > Bathyarchaeales > Bathycorpusculaceae > Bathycorpusculum > Bathycorpusculum grumuli. The sequence goes on from WRNB01000045.1 coordinate 14,354, forward strand.
TATTAGGTAATGTACGCCTAATTGTTATTGGCAAAATTGCCTCATCCATCTCTTTTATTGCAATATCAATTGGGTTAGAAACTGTTTCATCAGCATCAATAAGTATTGGCGCACCCATACTAATTTGTAAAGCTCTTGCACCAACAATTCGTGCTTTCTCGAACCTAGTTACTTTAGTAGGCCCTACGATTATTTTATTATCAGACATTTTAATAGTCTCCAGCACCTGGATATTCACCCATACCACCAGGCATTCCACCTGGGGGAGATGGAGGCATATTATTTTTCCCCGAAGCTATAACATCATCAATTTTCAGTATTAATGATGCAGCTTCATATGTGGATTTAATTATTTGCCGCTTAACTGTAATAGGTTCATACACACCTATTTTAGCCATATCTTGTATCTTACCACTATTAACATCTACACCGGCCCACATTTCACTTTTTTCATGCCTAGATCGTAATTCAGACAATATATCAATTGAATCTAAACCAGCATTTTCTGACAATATTACTGCAATAGATTCAAAAGCTTCAGCAAAAACCAGTATAGCAAGTTGCTCTCGTCCTGAAATGGTTTGTGCATATTTTTTAAGGGCGGTTGCCAACTCCATTTCTAAAGCACCTCCACCAGCAACTACTTTTGGATCTTGAATAAGATCACGTACAACACACAACGCATCATGAATTGAACGTTCTGTTTCATTATTTAAACGTTCAATTCCACCACGAATTAAAATCGTAACAGCTTTAGGATTTTTACAGCCTTCAATAAAGGTCATTTTATCATCACCAATTCGTCGTTCTTCAACTAATGCTGCAAATCCCAAATCTTTACATGAAACATCATTAATATCAGAAACAATTTTTCCACCTATAGCACGAGCAAGTTTTTCCATATCAGATTTTTTAGCACGCCTAATTGCACTTATGCCTTTTTTAACTAGAAAGTGTTGCACCATATCATCTATACCTTTCTGGCAGATAACAACATTTGCACCTACGGCAAAAATTTTTTCAACCATATTATGGAGCAGGTCTTCTTCTTGTTTAAGAAAAGCCGAAATGTTAGATGGGTCTTCTATGCTAATTTTTGAATCGAATTCTGGTTTATCATTTTCCAAAGAAGCATCAATAAGCATTATCTTTGCGTTTTCAACACGTTTAAGCATACCTGAATGTACTATTTCTTTGTCAAGCACTATACCATTGATAAGTTTTGTATCACCAAGTGATTCACCGGTTTTCTTTTCTACTTTGACATCATCAACATCAACACTACATGTACCGTCAGGTTGTTTGACCATAACTTCAAGCATTGCTTTAACAACTATATCACTTAGATACTCTTTGTGATCAGCAACAAGTTTACTCGCCATGGAGGTTATAGCAGATTTTTTTAGAAAATCTTTAGAATTTAATAAATCAAATGGTAAAGCAATTTTTTCAAGTATTTCAAGAGCTTTTTCTGAAGCTTTTTTGTAACCATCAATTATAACTGTTGGATGTATATTTTTATCTACAAGCTCTTCAGCACGCCCTAAAAGCTCACCAGCAATAATAACAGCAGAAGTAGTGCCATCACCAGCTTCGTTATCCTGGGTTTTTGCAACCTCTACAAGCATTTTTGCAGCTGGATGCTGAATATCCATTTCGTCAAGTATTGTACGGCCATCACTTGTAACAGTTATATCACCAAAATTGTCAACAAGCAATTTATCCATACCTTTTGGACCAAAAGAACTACGAATACTTTCAGCAACAACTTTGGCTGCAGTAATATTATTATGCTGTGCTTCTCTCCCACGAGAACGATCAGATCCTTCTTTTAAAACAAGGACGGGCACGCCGCCAGCTTGTGTAGGTAATGTTGACAAATCAAATAAACCTCTTTAGTACAGCAACAACAAAACACCATTAACAATATAAGTTTTTCTAGCAACATCAAAACATAAAAAGCTGACTACATAAGTTTTTGATTATTCATTAAACAATAATTGTTGTTACAAAAATTCGGCACTGTAAACTAATCAATATCAACCCCATAAGAATAAAAGGAAATAAAAATACTCTAGTAAAAATACAAACAATTTCATTTAAACTATATCTCTTCACTTTTTTGGTAATATATCCTCTTAGCTTTTTAAAAATCAACCAAATTTAGCTATAAATCAAAAAACAACCTTAAAATTCACCACAAATACACAAAAACACTTACGGCATATATTGCCAATATTGGTAATATGTGTGCGTAGAGGTTTGTGTATGATTATAGTGTGATTTGTAGGTGTTTTCATGTTTTAACTAAATCTAAAGGATATAGAAGATACTAAAAAAGGTTACTGCTCAGCTGGGTATACATTTTTGGAGAATAAAGTTTTCACAGCAGGCAACAACGACTCATTACGCTTAGAAACCGTAGAAAGAAAACTACGAAC
>WRNB01000046.1 GCA_009776805.1 Candidatus Bathycorpusculum grumuli
GTTTAAAAAGTTTGTGTAGTTTTGTGAGTATGTATGGAAAAGTAACATCAAGAAACAGATAAAACATAGTGTATAAAAAAGGTTAAAAAGTCAGGTAATTATTATATGGAACAAGTAAGGAATAGACGTTTGAGCAAATGAAAAACAGTTTTATCAATAACTGGACAAATAGTTGAATGCATACAAAACATGTTTTGTACAAAGCACTCCAAAACATGCTTGAACTAAATCTTCAATTTACATAATATTAATTATCATCAACAACATATACAGTGTTAATTTTCACATTAGTGATGATGGTTAATAATGCCTCAAGATAATAGGAATATTGATATCTTTGGATTATTGTCAAAAGATACTGATACCGTTGAGAAAAAGAAAAATCGAGAAATACTCTTAGCACAAACAGGTGTGAAAGATGTTTTTCAGGATGGTAAAATCAGCATTAACAGTTATACCTGTCTTGGTGTACAGTGTAAAGAATGTATCAAAATTTGTCCAACAAATGCTTTGTACTGGGGAGGGGGTAAAATTGCAATTATAGATGATTTATGTGTTTATTGTGGTGCTTGTGTTTTAAACTGTCAGGTTGATGACTGTATAAATTTGGAACGCAAACGGGACGATGGTACAGTTGAAAAATTTAGCAAATCTAAAGATGTGTTGTTATTTCAGAAAAAAGCAAATACTAATAAACGGATTCAACGGATACATAGCGTTGTTTTAAAACCACAAGACTACTACAATCAGTACCCAAAGGCTAAACAAAAATAATAGTTAAATAGACGTTAGTCTTAATTATTTGAGCCCTCTTATATTGGCCGTGTAGGTGTTAAATGATTCAAAAATTGAGTGTTTGAGACATAAACATCACACATGTGTATCAATAAAATATGTATTTCACCATCAAGTATTAATTGTGACAAGATCTACTATAATATAACTTGTTAGTGTACTAAACACATACGTGCAAATAAAAAAACAGTGCTTATCTATTCAAAGAACATAACTCTTAAATTATTCTCATAGGCATCAATAAAATTGTTGCTTTGACAGTTTATATCTTTAAAAAATGCAGATATTGCATGAGTCTGATAAAGTGATTGTTTTAAGGTAGTTTAGTACTAAATCTTATATTGAGCATAAGTTATATGCATAATATAGTTTAAGGAGAAATAAGATAATGAAGAATAAGAAACAGAACCCGAACATGAAACTTGTAACGGCTCTGCTTCCAGAAGCTTATCTAAATGGTTTAGATGATCTAGTGAGAGCAAACATGTATCCAAATAGAAGCTGCGCCATACGTAATGCTGTACGGGACATGTTAAAACAAGAATTATGGGGAAACAAGAGTCATGGAAAAACAAATGCGGGTGATGACCGCATTAGGTAAGTTTGGTTAAATTCCAAAGTTTACGTGTAGTTTCTACAGGGTTTTGAGCTGAAATAATTTCGCGCCCAACAATTAAGTAGTTTGTACCAGCTTTAATTGCATCTTCTGCATTTCCACCTTGAATGCCAACACCAGGCGAATAAATAGGCACTTTTTCACCTAATATTTGATGAATTTCACTTATTTTTTCAGGGATTGTAGCACCAACTACAGCACCATCTGCTTCATAAAGAATGTTTTTCCGCGCAAACATCAAATATTGTGGAGTAGGATTACCTGTAGAGGGGTCTATAATTGTTTGACCATATCCTTCAATTGCACCTTTGTGACTCATGTATGTAAGTAAAATTACACCTTTATCTTGTTTATGTGAAGTCTCAAAAAGTGGTTTTAACCCATCTTCCCAACCAATAAAAGGATTAGCAATAATTGCGTCAAACCCTGCAGCATAATAATAGTCAGCTATAATTTGATTAGTGTTACCGATATCATTAACTTTTGCATCCATTATCGTTAATAGTCCTCGGTTATGGATTTTCTCCACAAGGTTTTTCACTCCATCAAACAGGCCAAGAGGTAAAACAAGATGATTGTTAAATTTTACCGCACATAAATATGGATAAATTTGGTCTATCATAGTTTCGGCCTTATACATTATTTCTAAATTATTACGAGAATTTTGGAAGGGAAAGTCTAAAGCTAAAACTATACGTGACTTGTTAGTTTTAGCAATTTCTTGAATTTTAGATTTAAATTGCAATATACACCCTCAACAGTTCTTATTCACATTCATCCATTAAACAGTTTTTATTTTATTTTACGTGAGGCTTAAATTTCTGAAGCCTCTAACATTGTTAAACAACAATCCAAACGTAATTGGAATGACAGTTTATGGGCAAAAATATAACAGAAAAAATATTTGAAAAACACCTAGTCGATGGCAAAATAAATACAGGTGAAGAAATCGGCTTAAAAATTGATCACACATTAACTCAAGATTCAACTGGAACCATGACCTATCTTGAATTTGAAGCCATAGGCATTCCACAGGTCAAAACACAACTCAGCATAAGTTTTGTAGACCACAACATGCTCCAAAATGATTTCCGCAACGCCGATGACCACCGCTATCTACAAAGTGTTGCCGCTAAATACGGCATAATCTTCAGCAGACCAGGCAACGGTATTTGTCATCAACTCTATCTTGAACGTTTTGCCAAACCAGGCTTAACCCTGCTTGGTAGCGACAGCCATACACCCACAGCAGGCGGTATGGGAATGATAGCCATCGGCGCAGGCGGACTTGATGTTGCAGCAGCAATGGCAGGTGAACCATTTTATCTTGAAATGCCAAACGTATATGGCATCAACCTAACAGGCAAACTCTCACCATTCGTATCAGCAAAAGACGTTATCTTGGAAATTTTAAGAAAAATAACTGTAAAAGGTGGCGTAAACAATGTCCTTGAATATTTTGGTTCTGGGGTTAAAACATTAAGTGTTCCTGAACGCGGAACAATAACTAACATGGGAACTGAAACAGGTGCCACAACATCTATTTTTCCCTCAGATAAAGTTACAAAACGATTTTTAGCCAGTCAAGAACGAGAAAATCAATGGACTGAACTTAAAGCTGACAATAATGCACGATACAGTAAAGTTCTTGATATTGATTTATCACAAGTTGAGCCACTTTTAGCTATGCCTCACAGTCCCGACAATGTTAAAACTGTCAGTGAATTAGAAGGAACCCCTGTTGACCAAGTCTGTATAGGTAGTTGCACCAACTCATCGTTAAGAGATCTAAAAATTGTTTCAGCTCTATTAAAAGGCAACAAAATTCATGAAAACCTCAGCTTAACAGTCTCAGCAGGCTCACGCCAAGTAATGGAAAACCTTGCAACTACAGGTGAACTGGAATTTCTAATACAATCAGGTGCAAGAATTCTAGAAAACTCTTGTGGTCCATGCATCGGCATCGGGCAAGCCCCAACCACAGGAGCCGTATCCTTACGCACTTTTAACCGTAACTTTAAAGGCAGAAGTGGAACCCAAGACGCAAAAGTTTACTTAGTAAGCCCCGAAACCGCAGTAGCAGCAGCCATAACAGGAAAAATTACAGACCCCCGCAAACTGGGTGTATACCCACAAATTACCCTACCAAAAAAATTCATACTAAACGATGCAATGTTCATCCCTGCAACCACAAACCCAAGCGTCAAAACAATCATGGGACCCAACATTATACCCCTACCACAATTCCAACCCACACCATCAAAACTTGACGGTGAAGTACTACTCAAAGTCGGTAATAACATAACAACAGACGACATCCTCCCAGGGGGAACAGATATAATGTCCCTACGTAGCAACATTCCAGAAATCAGCAAATATATCTTTTACCACATAGACACAAACTTTTATCAACGTGCAATACAAAAACAAGGCGGCTTTATTGTAGGTGCAGAAAATTATGGTCAAGGATCCTCACGTGAACATGCAGCACTAGCACCAAAATACATCGGAATAAAAGCAGTTATAACAAAATCATTCGCACGCATCCACATGGCTAATTTAATCAATTTTGGAATTCTACCACTTACCTTTACCAACAAACAAGATTACGACAACATAAACCAAGGTGACATACTTGAATTAGAAACAAACGAATTAGCAGAAAATCTTACACTAAAAAATAAAACCAAAAACACAGAAATCAAAGTTAACCTGAATTTAAGTAAACAGGAAAAAGAACAAATCAAAGCAGGCGGCAAACTATCAGCCATTAAAACTAGACAAAAATAAGAGAAAAATCTCTTACTTTTTAAATAACACTAAAATTTAGCATTAACTATTATTTTAACTTTTTTATTTACGTAATTATACGTTTTTTGCATTATTATTCACATATTTTGATTGTTTAGTAGTGTTTATGTACGGTTTAAAAATACAAAAATAATAAGGCTAAAGTCTACTAAACTATAAAACATATTAAACTAGTAAATTATGCTAAAAATTAACTTAAACCCAGTTCAACTAATCTTCGTACGCTATTAACTTCTACACTTTTTGTGCCTAACAAAAATCGTGTAAACTTGGAATCCGCTTCAAAACCCATTGTAATTACAGTATCACCTTTAAAAGACAAAGTTACAGTCATACCCTCACGTTGCAAATCTTCAGCTATTTCTTTAACCATTGGCTGCACATTTCGCACTGTCCGCAAACCAATAACACCACGCCCAATTGTATCAATCACACCTTTTTGAGGTTTATTATTCTCCTGTACACTTGAAATTATATCTTTTATAAACTCTTTATCTTTAGCGTTCACATCAATTCTTTTATCTTGAACAACAATTTCTAAAGCTTCAGTGTCGTTTTGACTTACTTTTATTTTGCCTGACTTGATGCTTTCAGCTAAAAAAGTAGTCAACAACAAACATATTCCCTCAAAAATAGAAAAAATTATGTGTCGGGTTCTGCATCTGTAGTGTATACTATATCTAAAACTATTGCACCGTTAATTTTTATTTTCATCGGACCAGTTTCTAGTGTTAAATCTTCAAAACTTAGTTTTATGTCAGATTTTTTTCCTGCGAGTTTATCCATAATTGCAATTACTGTATCACCCATTGATTCAGCAGCTTTCCCCAACCCATGAGAAGCTGTCTCTATACCTTTTTGTACTGTTTCTTTTTTATTATCCATAATAAACACCAATACAAAATGTAGATTATTTTAGAAATAAATACTTAACTGATAAATTTTGGAAAAAACACCCATCAACAAACCATATTAACCATAGCAAACCACAATTTTTATTTTTGCACCTTTTTGGACAAAAATAACACGCTTCTTCACAAACCACACAAACACACAAAACCAACATCAGATACAATATTTCCATAAGAACAAAACCATCTACAAATATAACATACACTACCAACTACCAAAAAACCAATCAACTAAACACATACAAAAAATGTAAATTAGAGCGAGATAATGTTTAAGCGATGATTTTGACCGAAAAAAACACAGTTTCAGAAAAATCAACAATAAATAATGATGATTGTAAAAATTTAGAAATTGGACTCGACTCAGTAGAAGTAAAGAATAGAAGAAAACAATTTGGTTTTAATGAGATTTTAGAGAAGAAACCTAAACGTTGGTTACAGTTTATTAAAAAATTTTGGGGCCTTACAGCTTGGTTGTTAGAGATAATTATCATTTTATCACTTTTTTTGCAACGTTATACTGATGTTTACATTATTATTAGTTTACTTGTTTTAAATGCAGTGTTGAGTTTTGGGGAAGAAATTAGGGCTTCAAAGGCGGTGGAATCATTGAAGGAGAAACTTCGGGTTAATGCTCGTGTTTTAAGAGATGGTGTTTGGAGTGTTTTGCCTGCTCGGGAAATTGTGCCGGATGATGTAGTGAGGGTTAGATCAGGGGATTTTGTGCCTGCTGATGTGAAGATATCATGTGGTTGTCTTGAGGTTGACCAGTCAGCTTTAACTGGCGAGTCATTTGGTGTGGAAAAAAATGTTGGAGATGTTTTGTATTCGGGTTCGGTTGTGAAGCGTGGAGAAGCAAACTGTGTTGTTATGTCCACTGGTGTTAATACGTATTTTGGGAAAACTGTTCAGCTTGTGCAGTTAGCTAAGCCTAAGTTGCATATTGAAGAGGTTATATCTAGTGTTGTTCGTTGGTTGCTTATTATTGTGTCTGTTTTAGCTATAGTGGCACTTGTTTGTTCTATATTTAGAGGGTTTAACATTATTGATGTGTTACCGATTCTTTTGGTTATTTTGTTGTCAGCGATTCCTGTTGCGTTACCAGCTATGTTTACAGTTAGTATGGCACTTGGCGCAAAAGAATTGTCCAAGAAAGGTGTGTTAATAACTCGGTTAAGTGCTACAGAAGATGCTGCAACTATGAATGTGCTTTGTGTGGATAAAACTGGGACAATAACTAGGAATAAATTGTCAGTAATTAAAACTTTGGCTTACAATGGGTTTGATGAAAATGATGTTGTTTTTTATGGTGCGTTAGCGTCTGAGGAGGCAAATAATGATCCGATAGATTTTGCTTTTATTGAAGGAGCTAAACATGAAAAGTTGTCTGTTGACTCGTTTATTCAAACAAGTTTTGTGCCGTTTGATCCTAAGACACGGTGTACTAAAGCTGTAATACAGAAAGATAATGAAAAATTTATGGTTATGAAGGGTGCTGTCAGGGTTGTTGGTGAGGCTTGTGGGTTGATTGGGATAGAAAGAGAGCAGTTTTATGAGCAGGCGGAGGAGTATGCGTTAAAGGGTTATAGGACTTTGGCGGTTGCTAAAACAGATTGTGTTGGAAAGTTTGGGCTTATTGGGTTAGCGGTTATTTATGATATGCCTCGGTTGGATTCGAAGCAACTTATACATGAATTAAATGAGTTGGGTGTTTCGGTTAAAATGCTTACTGGTGATGCGTTGCCAATTGCTAGGGAAACTGCTAAAAGTGTTGGTTTAGGTGAACGTGTAACTTTGGTTTCTGGTTTAAAGGTAAATGTAAAAGGAGAAGAATTGTTTTCTGATAGGGAAGTATGGGAGAGTGATGGTTTTGCAGAGGTGTATCCTGAAGATAAGTACACCATTGTTAAGTGTTTGCAGGATAGTGGGCATATTGTTGGGATGACTGGTGATGGTGTGAATGATGCGCCTGCGTTGAGGCAGGCTGAGGTGGGTATTGCGGTGAGTAATGCTACAGATGTTGCAAAAAATGCGGCAAGTGTTGTTTTGGTCAATGAGGGTTTGACAAGTATTGTAGATTTAGTTAAGAATGGTAGAGTTATTTATGAACGGATAAGTGCATGGATTTTAAGTAAAATTATAAGAACTTTGCAGGTGTCTGTTTTTACAGTGTTAACGTTTTTGTTAACGGGAGATTATGTGATTTCAGCTTTTGGGGTTATTTTGTATTTTTTCTTAACAGATCCTGTGAAAGTTGCGTTATCAACAGATAAATTGCAAGGTTCAGATAAACCTGCTACATGGAGGGTAGGTGGGGCAGTTAAAGCGTCAGCTGTTTTGGGAACACTTATAATTGTTGAGACTATTGTTTTATTGTATCTTACATTTAGCTTGTTTAACGTGTCAATCAATAATCCAGCAATATACACTTATACTTTTGAGATATTATTGTTTTCAGCATTGTTTCTTAACTTTAATGTTCGTGAGAGAAGACCATTCTACAAGTCGATGCCAAGTAAAATTCTTACAACAACCATAATTGCAAGTTTAATTGCAGGAATCATACTTGTCACTGTTGGAATACCAAATCTTACAGCAGTACCAATCACACAAACTCTATTAATTCTTGGACTTTCAGCATTCTTCTCGTTTATAGTTAACGATTTAATCAAAGTCTTCATAGTACAAAAAATCAAAATACAATGGTAAATTAAATTGTTCAAATTAGACATAACAGTTAAAACCACAACTGCAAATACATAATAAAGAGAAAAATGAAAATTTCAATTCGTTACTTCACAGTACTACGCGAATTAACAGGCAAAAGAGAAGAAAAACTCACTTACTTAGACCAAAAACTCACTGTAGACACAGTTTTAAAAACATTATCAACCATATATGGCAACCCATTTACAGACTATGTATTTGACACAAATGGACAAGTTAAAAGTTTTCTACAGTTACTCATCAACGGCACCAATACAACCACCCTCAACGGAACCAAAACACCACTACAAAATGGAGATACATTAATAATTTTACCACCAATTGGAGGAGGCTAAACCAACAACCACAAACATTAAAGCGGCAAAATTCCGCCCCAAAACATTGTCTTTTTACGCATCAATTTAACATATTCTTTAAGCGTAGTAATTTCAGCATCAGTTAAATCATCCAAATGATTAGCAAACAATTTTTTAACATGTTCCTCAGGAACCTTTACAAAAAGCACATCACGCTCAAAAATATGCCTACCAGCAATAGGTTTATCCATAGATATAGCCACTTGCTCACCAGCTTTAGCTTCACCTACAGCCTTACCTTCATCCTGAACCTGTTGAACCTCACCAAGATCAGAACTATCTTCTACACGTAAAAGCGACACTTTTGGCTTTATCCGACCACTCTGAACCTCAACACCTACAACCAAAGGCTTAGCCCTACGAAAAACACAATCAGGCAACACCATTAACTTACCAGGCTTAACAAGAACCTCAAACTCTTCCTCACTTTTACGCTCACGCTTCTCCTTAACCCATTTAAGATAATTATCAATAAGATTATAAATTATTGGATCACGAAAAATTTTAACACCCACAGCTTCAGCTTCTTCTTCAGCATCAGGCAAAACTTTCACACCAAAAGCTAAAATAGCACCCATTAAAGGATCATGCTGCTTAACTACAGACGCCTCAACAACATCACGTTTACTTATATCACCCACATCAGCACTTCGAACTTGCACATTATTAGCCTTAAGAATCTCAGCCATAGCCTCAAGTGAACCCAAAGTATCCGCTTTCGCAATAACACCATCAACCTCTTTAGTAATTCTAACCCTACCAACTTCTTCAGTAATAAGATTACAATACTCAGCTACATCCTCACCTTGCGGTACAACAAGCAAAGGAGCACCAGCCAACGCATTTTCAAGATCAGAAGCAACAATTTTCACACCAGCACTCGCATGAACAAAATCCACACCAACAAATTTATCCCGCGGATCACGCATTTCATCCAAAGGCTTAGGCACTAAAAGCGTACGAACACGAGCAGAAATTGGACCAAACTTACCACCAACCACAACCAAATCATCCCTACACAAAGTCCCATCATAAACAATAGCATTCAAAGTCATACCCAAACCAGGCTCTTCCTTCACCTCTAAAACAGAACCCTTTGCAGAACCATCCGTTGTCTGAAGCCTCTGCTTTAAAAACTGCTGCGTTAGACCAACAAGCACCATAACTAATTCAGATAAACCCTCAGCTGTTTTAGCACTTGTAGGAACCAAAGCCACATTCTGAGTAAAATCACGAATGTGATCAAAACGATCAGTTTTAAAACCTAACCTACTAAAATCACCCATAACATGATACAAACGATTATCAACTTCTTGCTGTACAAAACTAGACTGCTTAGCATAAGACCGCAAAAACGGTTCACCCTGTATTGGCTTCCAACCAGGAACACGATCAATCTGATTAACCGCCACAATAAAGGGAGTTTTACGTACCTTAAGAATCTCAAGACACTCAAAAGTTTGAGCCTCAAACCCACGTAAAGAGTTAACAACAAGAATTGCAATATCAGCAACACTACCACCTCTACGCCTAAGGTTAGTAAACGCCTCATGACCAGGTGTATCTACAATAAGCAAACCAGGAATCTCAATACCAGTTTTAAAAGTAGACATATATGGACCAATAAGCTGCGTCAAAGTTTCAACGGGAAAAAAACTAGCACCTATATGTTGAGTTATACCGCCAGCCTCACGTACATGAACATTGGTTTTACGAAGTACATCAAGTAACGAAGTTTTACCTGAGTCAACATGACCTAGAACACAAACAATTGGTTGACGAATTGACACAACATTTTCCTTCCTAAATAAATTTGTAAACTTGAAAAATAAAATAGATAAGACAAATAAAAACACTTCACCTGTAAACATAATTATTCATGTATAAATACATCATTTAACAAAACAAAAGGGTTAAAAGAAAAAACGTTTAAAAACAAGAAAACTCCAACCCAGAACAATAACCCCAGCTTACGCACATATTCTAAAATTTTTGCAGATTTAGCTCTTTCAAGTTCACAAGTTACTTGTTGAAATTTCAATAGTGCACCAATAGGATATATTTTCACAGATAAGACATTTTATGTGTTGTACATAAAGTTAAGCATAGCTTTCCCTAAAAAATTTGATGACCCCATCAATCATCTATGGAACTAACACAGATTTGACTCTATACTAAATTATCCATTCTAAAGTGGCACACTGCCAAAAAAAACACAAACAAAAAAACTAGGATAAAACCTGCCCCAAACCCCTACCAGAACTATAACAAAAAACAAAACAACCCTTACAAACAAAACAACACCAACACAACAAACACAAAACAAACACACCCAAAATATAAAACACACCCCAACCCAACACCCAACAACCATCCACCCCAAAAACACAACCACACTAAACACTACCATCTAAATTTAAAAAACCAAAAACATAAATCCAAACATACAAAACAATTATATCATAGTTTAGACATATTCAATATATTGTTTAAAAAAACAATCAACAAGATGGAGAAACTAAAAATGGTTAAAAAAATCACGTCTTGCAGCCTTATAATTTTATTTCTATTAACAACCTTCACAATTATTGACATTAAACCCACAACTGTTTCTGCCATTAACACATCTATAACCTGGGGTAATCTAAACAACTACGCCTTTAATTCAACAGAATTTCCAAAACAAGCAAAAGTCTGCCAAGCCGTTAATAGCATGTTTTATGGCAGCTGGTTTTGGTTACCTGCTGATAGTTATGGATACTATACCCAACCCGCCTATGTATATGACGCACTTGAAAAAGTAGCTGACCCCTACAAAGGCGTAGATTACACACATGTTTTTTGGGTTGGCGACTATAACCCCTCTTTAGCTGCCAACACTTTAACCCCTTATGGTCAATTAGGTCTCTTTACCAACGTTACAGGTTCTTATGTTTGGGACAACGAAATATACCCACGCACTACAGCATATGGCGATAGCAAACACTATTTTACTTTCATGTGGACCTGCGTTAATGGCGGTCTTTATTGGAATAATAATGTTTGGCAAAACGTTTCAGGCATAACTTGGCCTGCACCCGCACCATACTACGGTACACCCCCTCCACCCTATTATTTCCCTCCTCCACCCAATTATCCCCCCAACAATCCATGCACAGGATATAGTGCTTCAAATAGCACTCACATGGTTGGGATGCCTTTAGCTTGGACCGGCACTGCCGGCATGAGTATCGATGGTCATAATAATCCATCAGGAGATTACACATTCATAGGTTGGGAAAACACTTCACCCTTTATGGGTAATAAACCCACTGCTTACTATACCAGTTACCCTGATTTAGAATATTCTCACTTCATTTACTACTTCTACGTCCACGCAACAAACTATACTTATGGGCAACGTCCAACAATAAATGAAGCACTCGATTGTGGCGCAGAAATGGCCTTCGGAAAAAAACCGGGTAGCTATTATTCTTTTGATTTTGATTCGTCTGTTCTTAATATGGGTGAGTGGTGGCATCCTGATGGCAACACAACTATGTGGCTTTATTGCAGGTTGCGTGTGCTTGGTAATGGAGATATGAGATTGCCCCCATAACATTGTAAATGGTGATATTAATGATGAAAAAATTTAAAATATTTGGAATATATGGAATTTATTTACTAGTTTGCACTTTATTTGTTTCAGTTTACGGTGTGAGGGTTGTAACGGCTGTTGAGGGTTTTTCTGCCGAAGACAAGTTACCATCTCTTTTGGGTGATGTTTTGGGGCTTGACATGTCAAAATATACAATATTGTGTGATGGTTTTAGGACGCGTTCTGAGTTTGGGTTTGAAGTGGAGGATGGCGGTTTTTTGCTTGTAGATGCAAAGGGCGGTGTAGTGTCTGGACGGGGTCGTTTTTACAATGGCTATCCCGACTCAATTAACATTAGCCCCCAGAATGGTTCTTTGTATTATGCGATAGAACCTCCAAAAGGATCGGTTGAAAAAATGAAAAATATTTATGAACGTTATACTATTTTTGCCCAAAAATACGAACTAGTCACGTTGGATAAATCTGTAGTTTTTGATTTGTTAACTAAAACACCAAGTAATCTTCCAAAGAGTTATTTGTCTTCTGCAAAAGTATCTTCAGACGATATGATACTTGAAGTATCAAAAGAAGGTTTCGCTTTTGGTTGTTCTATTGATGGCTTTATGGTTCAAAATAAGGGTTGGGCTATCGCTTTCACAGATAAGAAAATTGTTCTTAGCGATACTTTTGGGCTTTATAGTTTTTATGATTTAGGTATTTTTTCTAAAGAAGAGGTTACGAACTTTGCGTTTGATTTAGCTAAAAAATATGCTAATGCATTATTTGTTGAGTCTGAGGTTAAACCTGATTGGTCAAATATGCACTCCGAGGTGAGTCTTGGAATGATTCCAGGTCAATTTGATAATAATAATTTAAATAATGCTTTTCTTGAAGTTGGGGTTGGTAATGTTTATAGTGTGGAACGAGACCCTACGGTTCTTTACCCGTTTTGGTCAGCCATTTTTTACTTTAACTCATCTATTGGCAATATTGATGGTATTCAGGTTGGGGTTTGGGGTGATACAGGAGAGGTTGCTTATTGTTATGAGCGAGGGCACTTAGGTAGTGTATCTTATCCTTCTGATGTAACTGTTTCTGAGTCCACGGGTCTTGATGGTAGGGTTATTGCAGTTATTGTTGTGCTTGTGTTGTTGTGTGTGGTGTGTGTTGTGGTGTTTATAAAGAAGAATCGTTTGTAAAAATGTGTGGAATGGATGTGTGTGGGTGTAGAGACAATGGAGTTTATTCACAGGATAATCCCATTTTACTAAAAAACCCATAGGAGTAGGTAATATCTCGGATTCTCGCCATATAGGTCTATGTTTTATGCGATAGCATAAAATTTTGAAAGCTGCAATTTATAAAATTATTAGGCGAAATTTCCAAGTTATTTTTAAACGATTGAAAATTAAATGTATAGTTATGTATTGCAACATCACATTATGAAATTTAGCACATATTTTTTATGAACTAAATCTAAAAACTATGAGGGTTTTCACATTTAGGGAGATAAGCTATTTTTCGTAATTTTACTGCTTTTAGCGTTTCTTTCTGGAAGACAATTTTTAGCATTACAGTTATAAATATGATAAATATGACCAATGACACATGCCATTAACTCATCAAATACAAACTCCAACCCACAACTCTACACCAACCAACACCAACAACCACCAACACTGCTTTAACCAAACAAAAAAACACAACAAATAAAAAAAATTACAACTATAATGCTAAGTCGTTTTATATTTGATTTGGTGGTGTTAAATTGGGAAATTTCTGTTTGGGAAACGCAACATAATGATGTTTGCAGGGTTGTGGATTAGTAATTTACGACTATGATGAAAAATCAAACTTAAAATGCTAACCAATATTTTAGAAGTAGTAATGTACTACATGTGGCTATAGAAAAACTATTCAAAAAAAATAGAGTTTAACTTTTCTTTTTAGCACGTTTAGTTGAAACATCTGGTCCAGCTTCAAGTTTAGTAGGCAAATATTTGTCTACAATATAAGTTAAACCGTAACGACTAAAAGCTTCAAGCTCTGTCTTTCGTCGAATTTTAAGAAATGTTTTGATTTCACGTTGCCATATAGGATCATTTTGATATCTAGGGTCTTTTTGCAGTTCATATAAGCGTTTAATATCAACTTCATCTAATGGATCAGTTGGTAACTTGTATTCAATAATGTCACTTGCCCAAACGCCACTCCAAACTGCGTCTGGAGTGTTTAAATCACGTAAGTGTGCAGCATTAGCTGAACCTGAAATAATAACTTGTGCAATGTGCATTCCCCAAGGGTCGCCGTCAGTTAATATAAAAACTGGAAGATCAAGTTCATCGTGTAGTCGCCGTATAAAACTACGAGTTTGCCTTGGAGCTTGGCCTCCACATGAAATTAAGAGTGATTTGTGTTTACTGTGAACACTTTCTTCAATAAATCTTGTAAAAAGTGCACCTTTCTCGATAGCTATAATTTTATCAGCACTAGTTTTTAGAAATTCAGAGGAAGTTATTGCAGGACCTATAAGTACACCGTCTGGGTGACTTGTTAGGTTAACTGATTTTCCTTCGTACCCGGGAACTGTGTAAGCTACTTCTATGTCACCAAATATAGCACTGCGTTCTTCAGGGAATATACTAAAGTCTTCCCGAGCAAAACCTGTAAGAGTTTCAAGATCAGTTATGATATTATTTGATTCTTGTTGATCAGAAAAAGTCATTTCATAAGCTTGCGCAGAATAGTAAACATCTCTTAAAGTAGAAGTTTTACGTTGACTAGTGAGTTCATTACTAAACAGTGCAACCCAAGCAAGTTGAGTGAAAGGTTTAATATGACGAATGTTTCTTGTGCTTCTACCAACACTTTTTTCACCTAAAATATATTGGCGTAATTGTTCATCGTATGTAATGTTTTCGGTGCTACGGCTAGGCATGTTAACTGATGGGAAGAGACCTTGATCAAGCTGATTATATATTGAGGTGCCAAAGTTTTTGAGTTCTTTGAGTACTTCTTGTTTTCTTGCAGTAATTTTAGCTTTCTTCTGTTCCATATTTTTGTACACTCTTCAATAATTTATCTATATCAGGCTGTCTA
Source organism: Candidatus Bathycorpusculum grumuli (assembly GCA_009776805.1). Taxonomy (GTDB): domain Archaea; phylum Thermoproteota; class Bathyarchaeia; order Bathyarchaeales; family Bathycorpusculaceae; genus Bathycorpusculum; species Bathycorpusculum grumuli. The sequence continues at coordinate 14,893 of WRNB01000046.1, forward strand.
TTTTGTCCAGATAGGGTAGTTGAAAATTCTGCGATTCTAGGCAAGTATTTGCTAAAGATGCCAAGACGTTTTTTTTCCATATGTACATGTTCTTGTCGAGTTAAGAAATGTGAAAGTTGTCGTGAAACTTCACGTATCGCGTTTGCTTCTTCTTTACGAACCTCAATTCGGTCAGATATGAATTCTTTACCAACAGTTTTGTAGGGCACTTTTGTGCTACAAACATGAATAACAATAGCAATAGGCATATCTGGAGCTACTTTATAACGTCGCCAATTCATAGAGGATATAACTTTGTAGGACACATCACTTGCTTCATCATATAGTAAAGGAATTTTATTGGCAAAACGGTAAATCACAAACCCACCCGTCTTAGGAACTCCTCCACCATAAGCAATGGCCATTTCCACAATAAATGGGTGACCGGCATATGTTGATGGTTTACGTTGATGAACCACCAAATATTCAGGGTTTAATTCTTTTGTAACGCCCGCCTTAAGCAAGTCTTCACCTAATGGTGAGAGACAATTAGCATCTGGAGGCAAGAAATCTTTATATTTTTTCAGGTTCTGCATCAATTTTACTATTTCTTCATGTGAAAGCTTTTTGGGGTTTTTACTAATTGGAATTTCAGCAAAATCAAGAAATTTTTGAGCGGTAATCTCACCTACACGATGAAAATGTTGTCTAAGAAAAGTAGACATGTTCATACATGTAGTTACCTGTATGAGACGTTGCAATAATTCTACATCCACACCATAAGGATGAGGGAGAGTTTCCGTTGGAGGATCAGGCATAATTGTTGTGGCACGGGTAAACTTGTAAAGTCTGCCTTTTGGATCAACAAAAGTAATATTTGCATACGGATTAACCATTGCAGTTTGCTTAAAATACTCAATAATTTTTGGCATAGCCCGCAAATAGTCACCTTCAAGAGTAAATTCAATAACTGTCCCCCGCCAACCATCTTTGTTAGTAATAACTTTTCGATCTAAAATTACAGGCTTATTACGTTGGATGTCAATCATTAATTTAAAACTATAAATTTTTTCTTGACCAGTACTTGAAGTCACTAAAACAGGTTTATGCGTTGTAATTTGCCCATATAAAACAGCCATTTTTCCACCTAGACCAAACGTACCCCTCGCCTGCTTAAGCTTATATTTTGAACCGTAAAGAACCTGACCAAAAGCAGAAGGAATAAATCGAGGTTGTATCCCACAACCATTATCTTGAACACGCAGTTTATAAATTTGGGTTTCCTTGGTTGCTTCAGATTCAAAAGATAAACGCACATAAACATCGGGAGGAATCTTTTGACTTTCTGCAGCATCAAGAGAGTTTTCTACCACTTCGCGAATTGCAACGAAGATACTTCTTGACGGGTTAGTTAAGCCTGCAATGTCCCGGTTTCGGTAGAAAAAGTCCGATACACTCATTTCTTCAAAGGTTGTTTGAGACAATATTCGCTTACCCACTTTCCAGTTTAAACTTGTCTATTTTCTGTAGTATAATTATTGCTTGTTCTTTAAGTTAACTGCGGTACAAGACTAAACTGCATATTTTTAAAAATCACAAAAAACAAAAACATGAACATTTTTGCCATAATTAAGTAAAAAATTGATAACAAACAAACATAAATTGTAACTATTCAGCCGTGTGAAGACTTTTGAAACAAAGAAGTCACCGACCCATCAACAATACCAACAATAGTAGCAAAAACAGACCTCTCCTGCTTAACA
>WRNB01000047.1 GCA_009776805.1 Candidatus Bathycorpusculum grumuli
TGGTGTGGTTGTTTTTTGTTTGTTTTGGTGTTTGGGGTTTGTTTTGGGGTTTTGTGTTGGTTTGTTTGTTTTGTACCTAGAAAAAATGGCGGGAATTACGGTTAAAGCTAACTACATCCGAGACAGCAACAGGACTAGAAAGTGGAAACCATGTCATCAGAGGTTTTTCAAAAATTTGTGCTTGTATCGCGGCGGTAGCACTCCCATTTCGGGTAAGAAGAAATTTAGCTTGTGTAACTTTTAATCCATTACCTGTACATTTAGTGCCTGCAAGAGATCGAGTATTAACATAGTTTGAAGGATGTAAAGTTGATATGGAGTGAGCACTGTTAGATGTTTCTATGAATTGGTCTATAAGTGTAACCATGTTTTTACAGCCTCCAACATGTTTTTATTTGGTTTGACATTTTGTAGTTGATTGAGTTTATAAACTGCAACACAGTCACTGTTGTAATTTACACTCAAAATTTTGTTTTGTACTATATTAATCAACATACTATTAACACCACAATCCATTATATACGTTGTCAAATATATATTTACCTGTCTATAAAAACTTGCTCTACTTAAATATATACAAATATTCAGATATTACCACGAAACCATAACAACAATTTCACCATAGACTCTTACAACATAACAAAAATAACACCACAACATAACAAATACATAAAACATTAACCACTAGAACAATACTTCCACAACATAAACATTTTACCAAAATAATAACCCACACATACTCACTACCAACCCCATCACCACACCACATTTCAACCCACCACTCAACTAATACCAAACACCACTTTTTACGCCATAATGTATCAATCCTCCACACAAACCATAACGAATAAACCCAAACCCTAACTCAACCAAACCAAAATCAAAACAAACAAAAATTCTACACACCTTACAAAAAACTTTACTAATAAAATACTAATTGTTCCATAATTCATTATTTTACTCGCACCAGGTACACCATAAAACTGATAACTATGGCAACAATAACTATACTTAAAATGTAAACTGTAGTTTGTGTGAATGGAATATCCCAGTTAGGTTTGACATAAGGCTGCACAGGTAAAATTGTGTGAAATGTTGTGCCCCAGACATTTGTTGCCTCTACATATAATAGTGCCTCGTCTGATTGAGTGAGAGACTTGAGATTTTGGTTTTTTGCTATGGCTATTTGTGTTTGTCCTTGAAAACCTAAATTGTCTACAAATATTTTACTTCCACCTTGATAGTATTGGTAAAATTGTTGATAGTTTTGTTCATAATTAAGTGGTGTTTGAGTTTGTTCTTGTGGCATAGTTAGTTTTATGGTTTTTAGTAGGTATAGTTCAAGTTGAGTTTTTGAAAGTGTTTCAAAATTTTTAGAAGGTATATTATTAATTACATATATGGTTGTGTTTGTTAATCCGCCCAATTCGAGGGGTGCGTCTAGTTGGAGCATGATATTTTGGGAGTCATCATTTAAAACATTGATTTTAAGTGGAGAAGAAGAGTCAAAGTTTAGAGGTAGATTGTAGGGTTGGTTGTCTTTAAAGTTTAATTGTATAGTTTGTTGTAAAATAATTTTCTGTGATTGTTCTGCTGTTACTAAAAGTTCATAATATAAAGGGCTTGTACGTTTTAGGTTTGTTTTAAAAGATCCTGTTCCCGCAAAGTTTTGTGGTTCTGAATCATAAAGGTCTTCTAATGCCATTTTAAGTGCTGTTGAATCAGTTGTTTGATTGCTTAAATTTGATTGTAGTACATCAGTTTCGGTAAAGTTAAAAGCTGACTTAAAAACTGTATGTATGTTAACAGTGTTATCAATGTTCCATGTTTGAAGTGTTTTGTTCCACATGTATGCTGTAGCGTTAAACTGTTTGTCATAAAATTCATAATCAACTGTGAAGTTAGTTTTAAAATAGTTTGGTTGGCCAAACAAGTTACAACCTATGCTTAGATTGTAATTGATAGCTGTAGTAAAGTTTTGGTCAGTAATGGTTTTTGCAACTTTAGAGTTAAGAATATATTCTAGTTTTGCGTATCGCGTTTCTGCGTTAAAGTATAGTGGTAGTTCTGTAAGACATAAAACTGTCTGTTCTCTGTTTACATCAACGTTTTTTGCAAATATGTCTAATAGTTTATTGTGGGCATATATTGCCGTGACAGTATTGCCAAGTTGGGTAATAGTTAAAGTTCCATTTGGCGTGTTAAATTGGTCTACAAGTTGGTTTTGTAGATCTTCTTGTACTAAATCAGGGTCTTGTAACAGGCTTAACTCGTTAAGAGTTGGTGGAAAAATACTGCAAAACATCCACTCATACCATTCTTCAACCACACTATTGTTGTTACTGGGTTTATCTGTTAGAGACAAGTTTTGGGTCCAGACGTATGTGTGATTTGTGTTTGTTTCCCAAAAAAATGATTTTGGAAGTTCACTACAACTATAACCTACATCATCAAGCATTAAAATGATTTGACTATGTTGAAAAGTTATTTCTGGAGCTAAAAATTGGACGTTAGCGTTTTTGTTGAAAAAATTTGATACAGTAACATTTGGTGTAACTTGTACTGTGTCAAGTTCAGGTAGTTTTTGTGCGTATCCTTCCCAAAAAAAATCTGCAACCACAGCTCGTTGATTAAGATTATAATCCAACCCATTGCCATCATATCGTATAATTAAAGCAAAAGGTTTGTCAAAACTTGACCCAACACCAACATTTGGAACAGTATACGCAAGCTCTACACTAAAATGAGGATCATACTCAACCACTGTAATTAATACAGATGTTTCTATAGTATAACTTTGTGTTTCATTCTCCACAGTACGATCACCATACATGTTAAAGTAAATAGAATATGTTCCCGCAGCAGCCGTAGGTAAAATCTCAAAACAACATACTCCACTCAAAGAATAAAAATCACTATGGCTAAACAAGTTTAAAATAGACGAGTTAAAGTTAACTTGGATTTTTTCAAAATTAATATCGTTTGTTTGTTCAATAAAATAGGATACTTCAAATTTGTCATTGGGATAAAATGTTTCGTCATCATTTATAGCAGGCATGCCATATTCATCTAAAAGTGGCACAATTTTTAATTTAATATCATCACTTGGATTATTTTGAATAGTGTTTTGTGCCGTTAAACATGGAAGAATAGATACCATTAAAATACTTGTCATGAAAACTAGTATAAAACATGAAAATGTCTGTTTTTGTTTATAAAACAATCTTGGAAATAACAGCACAACTGTTTTTCTTATCCATAAACATGTACTCATGATTAACATCAAAAAATATTCACAAAAAAATTTAAAAAGCAAGTAAGTAATCAACATTTTTTAAAGGATCATTTTTGTGTATAACATTAGAGTTTTTTATAATTTTTTTTAATGCTTTTTATGGGTGACTAAATTTTGGCTTTTCGCTATTTCAAGTGAGTAAACACATAAGACCTTTCTAAACTTGTCCACATCCTCCAACATATTACATACAACTATTACGCCATAACGAAACTTGCTGACTCTACCCACCTATTTTAGCGAAAAACCACAATTTTTTATTTTTTCATCTGTCAATCTAAAACAGTTTTTGTCACACCATTAGTTATGTTTTCTAATGATCAGATGCCATCACTGTATTCTTCTAGATATGATATAATACTAAATGGATTATCATCTATGATTATTGTGCTTCCAGGTAAAATAGCCATATTTGATATTTTTACTGGCTCATCCGTGTATTTGTCGTAAACTTTTTGTCCTAAATTATCTAGCACATATATTCCATCTGATGAAAATCCTAATTCGTGTAGTAACCGTATTTTACTGTTTTGCGGTACATCTTTTAGCGATATTATTTGCACCATTCTTTATTCCACGCACACTTAAAATATACGTATATTATTTTTAGTTTATAAAGATAACCTTACAAAAAATTTTTGCCAAAAAAAGTTTGCATAATTTAACATTATTTTTGTTTTAAACTCACACAAAACAACATCCAAACGTTCAAACAAATCCAAATACTCACAAGAACGCTCACGCTTAAACTTTATCAAGAAACCCAAAACCATAAAGTACATCATATTTTTCACCAATTTCAGCATTTAAAATGTGGTTTAAGACTATTTATCCGCATACACATAACAGACTTGTCTATTAACAAATTATTACGTTTATATGCAGCATATACGTACACAATTATTGCAACAAGTTCCCAATCACGAGCTCTACATCCGTCAAACTTTTCTGCAACATCATTAATCGAATAATCAAGGTCTACATCAACAACTTTATCTTCACATATAGCGTGAATATGATACCCATAGGAATTATTTGAACCTACATGTTGCTCAAGTTTAATTAATTTATTGCGTTCTGCACTATCAATACAATTAAGAACTGCTTCATCATATGGACCATACGTATACAGCGAAAACTTGTAATTTAAAGGCGTTTTATAAACATGCTGTAAAAGATACATAACCATCATTCATACCAGCTTTACCTATGCCATCTATTTTTTTAGCAGTTTTAACAATAGCGTAATCACGTAACTCACGAGTATTCATCATAGTTTCTCGTCCCTACCCATAAAAAGCTTGTCTTTGAAGATCAGTACACGAACTTTGACAAACTACGAACTCTTTTCCAACTGTTCAATCCTTCATCATTAACAATATAAATACATTTGACAGGTTTATACCAATATTCTTCTTCAGATTTACTGTCAAGATAACCCTCAAGATATTGTTTTTACAATTTTTCTATTTACTCTTTATCCCTACGTGTGGTTCTTCGCTAAAATAAATGGGTAAAAACAGCAAATTCCGTTACGACATAATAGTCACATGGAACATACTGGAGAACATAACCAAGTTTAAAGAAGGACTGATATGTTCACCCGCCTGAAATAGCGAAAAACAAACTCATTTTTTAAGGTAACTATTTTTTTCTGAATACCATTGTTGATCAATAATTATCCAACCTAAATCTAATGTAACACGTTTTCCTTTATGGTTACCAGTTAACATAATCGGCTTACTACATTCAACAGATTTACGAACAAAAGCTGTAGCGGATTCAAAATTAACTTTTGTGTTAGCTTTTGGAGCTATCTCATGGTTGTTCAATTTTTTTCCCCATAATTTTCTTTTCTTGCTGTAATGTGTGCAAAACTCGTAAAACTACATTAGGATCTATACCTAAGTCACAAATAATATCGCTTGTACGTGCACCTTGATGTTCATTAATATATTCTTCAATCTGTACAGTAGCCTGTTCATCAGGTATAATATGAAATTCTGTAGGTTCCATTTCAATTAATGACTGATCAGAATGTTTTTCCATCTTTTCAAGCCTACTAGTTAAAACGGCTATTTCAGTTTTTAACTCTTCCACTTGTATTGTTAATGTTTCAACATTTTTTTCTCCATAAACCTGTGGAAATTCTGGCTTAATTTTTTGTTTCATTTGGTCAAAGTAATAATATGGAAAAGAAATTCCAGTTTTTTGAGGATAAAATTTTTGTTGTTTCTGTATTTCCTTTTCTATAGATAGATCACTCATGTTATCACCATTAAGAAAACTTGGAAGGCGATGTAGGTGGTAATGTATTTTGTCGATTAATTTTATTAGGTTTTTGCTCTCTGAAATATGTTATTTGTTTTTCTGTAACAGCATAGCGTGCGTTTATTAATAAATTATATAATTCAATTTTTTTATCTTTATCTTCTTGTAGTAAATTCTTTTCCAAAAAATCAAGTAGAGGGTAAATTTCATTAAGCATATCTGTAATGTCTTCTTGTTTTAACCCAAAAACATCGTTTAATGATTGTATATTTCCGAATAAATTTTCAATGATTTCCCCAATAAAAACACCTTCTTTATATTTTATAAACTCAGAATGTCGTAATAAATCACTACCAAAATTCATGCAGGCGTGAAAGTTTAATTCTGCAATAAGGCTTCTTAACATAGGAATTTTTGATTTAACTATATTTCCGAAATCCAATTTATTCACTTATAAATGTAATCTTAACGTTGTACTTTTAAATATTGCCATAGTTTAATTTTTTATGTTTATATTTTGTACATCATTACTTTTATGTTGACGCGTGTTTGTTTTTTTAGTTGTTTGTTTAATATTTTTATTGTTTAATAAAATTTACAATTGTTAATATTGATTATTCTTTTGTGCTGTGCGATATTGAAAATTGATCAGTTATATAGCAACTTTACTTTTCACAGTCCAACAACATCTTTGGCGGCTATAATCATCAAAACTGCAAAGATAATATTCAACGAGAAAAACAGCGATTTTACAGCCAAACTTCAGGTCAACATACGCAAACACAAAGAAAAAACAGCACTCATCTGACTATAAAAAGTTCAGCTGCTATAACGAATTTATCACGTATACTTGGCTTAATGGGTTATCACAATTTCAAAATATTTCTTATCACCCTTTAACAATAAAAGTAATCGTTGGTAATCTAAACGGATTTTTTTAGCCACATTTGTTGTTACGTTTAACAATTTTTCCATTAAATGTTTTTTTGACCTTTACTATTTTAGGTGGGCACACATAACAAACCCTCACCAAAAAACCATAAAAAACACGCCACACACAAACTAACGACAACATTTACCATAACATAAAACACGCAACAATTAGGCGTTATCAATATTTTATACAACAATTATGCAATAAAACAAGTTTTTCTTTGTTTATTCACATATCCAACTATTACTATGGGAATCATAATTATACAGACTATTACAAGAACAATAACTAGTAAGACCAGAACAAGTTTTGTTGCAATGGATCACTAGGGTCAATTATTGGTGTATTAAAATTTGCTGTTTGTGAAGGCCTTTCTAACGAAGAAAAAGCTATAGTAATTGTTTGAATATTACTCCAATCACTTTCCGCCTCAACAATTAAATCTATAACAGGAATCCTAAATGGATAACCAATTACTGCTTTAACTCTAAAATCTAATTGAACACCAGAATCATATCGACCATTACCAAGTATAACAGTGTACCCAGGATCCGACTGCTCAACATAACCCAAATCTGCCCCAGTGGGAGCCAAAGTAAACCAGTCATCATCACCACCAAAATGACCTTTAACTTGAGCGAGATAATATAAACGACTGTTGTTATGAGGGGCAATTGTGAATGGTTGATTTTTTATGGTAACCTCTAGCCAACCATCATTTACACGGTATCCGTGTTGTGTTGTGGTTTCTCCTGTGTAGGGGTCTTTAGTTTGAGTTGGAGGTACATCGTAGGATTTATCAATGAACTTTACACTAAACTGCGGAACAGACGGCTTATCCACAGCACACACATTAACAAAATTAACAGAAAACACCATCAAACTTGTCAACACCAAAAATATGAGTACCAACGCTAAAAATTTATTTACTAACTTTATAGCAACGCACTCTCAAATTTAAAGATGTTAAATAATTGTACCTACGTTTCGTAATACTTAAACTTTTTACACTTTCATAAAACCACACTTACAAACCAATCTAAACACAAACACATACTTCTCCCTAAAAACAGACAATTAACAAAAACTTGCCCTAAAATTTCTTCTTTTAAATTTATATAACACATACATTGATGCCTGATGGATTTAATTAACAAGAACTACGAAAGCGAACATTGGATTGAAATTAGACCATTAATTACATCTGTGTTAGAAACAGCAAATTTTGCACCCATTTTAGATGTGTTATACAATTTTGGTCAGCCATTTAAATTTGTCATCACAGACACCACACAAAAAAATGTAGAAGACCGCTGTTTGGTCAAGTTTTTTCTTCAATTTCAAAACAATGAAATAAAAAATCAGATAACAAACATTATTCGAGCCTTACTAGATGTAGAATTGATATCTGAAACACCTGTCGAAAAACAATACGAACATACTTTATACTTAGAGTTATCTAAACATTATGCGCTTCCAATAATTAATTATCAAGAAAAAACACAGGTTAACTTGATTGACCGTTTAACCGCATGCCTTGCTGGATCAAATTCACGTGTAGAAATCATTGCACAAGCTAACCCCAATGCAGCAACAAACATACAAAAATTCATTTACAAAAAAACCAACCGCAACTCTACTTTAAGCAAAACATTTCTAGATCAAAGCATCGATTTTATAGGACAAGCTACCAATCAAGCACTAAATCCATCAAACAAAACAGAAAATAAAAGAAAAACAGAACCCTACACTCAAGAGTACCTAAAAAACGTTCAAACAAAATTTATCAGTCGCCTATTCACCTGCAACATAACCATAAAAAGCAGCACATTACAACAAGCACAAGCAATAAAAAACACGCTACCATCCAACATGAACCACTTTAAACCATTTAAGCACAAAAAAGATACAGACAAACAAACAACAACAGCAGTAAATAGAACTCTTAACAAACCAACTAAATATTTATGGAGAAACAATATACTCTGCCAGTTATGGTGGATTTTACCATTAAGCATTATACTATTTGCAAATATTATAGGAGTATTCAACCCCATAAAAATCATTCAAACAAAACTATGCATAGATTTACTACCACTAACCTTAGCAATCTTCTTATCAATTAGCCTCTTTATTGCATTTAAAAAACGTCAACCAATAATACTCTCCACCCAAGAACTCGCACAAATAACAGGATTACCCACTGCAACAACAAAACTTCCAGTAGCACTTGGCAAAATACCCATTTCAAGAATGCAACTAGGCACCAACAAACAAAAAACCAACACCAACACCAATCCAAACAAAAACAACAAACAAATCCAAACCACCAACAAACCAAAAACCCTAACACTTACCACCAAATGAGTCAGGAGCACACCAATGTTCAGTTATAACGGGTTCAAATTATCAGTAAAACGCACTCCAGAGTCTAATACAGCTACAATAGGCAAATTTTCAAGATTTGTTTTCTCATCAAGCTTTAAATCAGAACTCAGTGCAGACTTACTTGAAACATCTGCACTAAAAAAAGCTGTTTTCTCAATTCTGTATATTGCTGGATCGTTCTCGTACCTCATTAAAGTATTAGAAGGAATAACAACTGGTATGATGGGCGTTTTATCTGTTAGATAGTAAACTTTTTGGTTAAGCTTTCCGTTAGTTTGTTCAAGTTTTTGCAAAATTTTGGAGATAGCCTCTGTATACATATCAGAATCTAAATTAGGAACAAGCATTAACTGCACATCTAACTCGACAGGGATTTTATCAGAGTCTATTGTTTTTCTTAAATCACTTGAATCTTTGTCGCTACCAATGTAAGGTTTAAAACATTCAACGTAGTCAAAAGACGTTTTATTTGTACCATCAGTCATGTAAGTATCTACACGCTGTTCTAACGCTCGAAATTGTCCTTTTGTGGTAGCAACTATGGCATTACGTTCATTTTTAACAGCCTTAATACTTAACCCATTATCATCAAATAGTTCTGTTTTGTATTGAACTTTTTCTTTTTCAGGTAGTTCTACCTGAAATATAAGTACATCAACATTTCTAAGAGAATTATCGCTGTTGGATTCTTCTACTGTTTTTTTAATATTTTGTAATGAAGTTCTGAGTTTTTTTCCATGTTCAGAAAAATCGCGTTTTCTTGGTTTAGTTCTTGCAGTAGGTGTTTTGTTTACGCGTTTAATTTCTTCATCAGGAATCCAGAAATGTTCTTTTTTATAAGTGCTCATTTGTTTTTGCCTTCTTGTTAAATTTGTAGGTTAATGTTGATTTAGGTATACCTTTAATTTTTTCAAGTGTTCTAACAGATACACCATTTTGGTTTAATTTAAATAAGGATTTAGTAAATTCGTCACTATCTTCATTAATAAAAAATGTGGTGTGTCTCAGCCAAACATCTGCGATGTATTCTATGTCTATTACATTGTTTATGCTGTTCATAATACACTGCTTTGCTAGTGCTCTTAGAAAACTGCATATTTGTGAGCCACTCATTTACTCGGTCAAGTTTAAACCTGTATTCAATAAAGTAACAATTACACCACAAAACCCATAAAACACAACACAACAACACACAAAAGATAAAAACAGAATCCCAACAAACCCAACAAACACACAATAGAAACTGATCAAAAAATTTTTCAAAACAAACAAAAACAATCACCTACAAAAACACAACAAAAAAACCTCATAAACACCATTATACCGCAACAAAACAGAATACCGATAAAACTATTACCAAACAATTTCCCAAATTACGCCACAAATTGGTCATTTTACAAAAGAACCATAAAAAAGACATCTAGGAAAAACAATAGACAAAATGTTCCAAAAAGTACGCGTTAACACAGGACGCACACCCAAACCAAGCTACTGCTTAATAAACTCACAAAGCACAAAAACAACAAACACAAACGAAAAACGCACCATTGACGGGAAAAAATCAAAAACCACAAAAAACACATTACAACTAACATCATGAGAAATCTACTTGTTGTAAAAATTCACACCACAAACATCCACAACACAAAGAATGGATACCACATTTATCAAGCTACCAAAAACAAGTATCCAAACATAAAAGGGTGGTTGTGGTGATGCTGGTTATCGCCGTATTTTTGTAGAGTTTGTTAAGGTGAAATATAGTGAAAGCATGATGTTTCTGAAAGGATAAAGTCGAAGGAGTGGGTGGTTTTACCGAAGAGGTGGTGTGTTGAGAGGATTTTTGCGTGGGCGAATTGGTCGCGTATTTTGTCGAAAGATTACGCGATTTAATCAGTTTATGAAGAAAACGATTCTATGATTTCTCATTTACATACATTGTTGAGGCGTTATTGAATACAAATCCTTACTGTGTTTTAAAAATTAATAGTAGGGTCTAAAAATGGGTGGGTTAGTTTTTGTTTGTTGTTTTTTTCTTTACGGCTATAATAATAGCAGCTGCAGCCAGCATAGAACATGCAATTATAATTGCTGCAATAATCCATTCTAAGGGTAAATTGTTTTTGTTTTGAGCTGCTGCATTATTTAAGTACATAATGATTGAGTGAGTGCTGTGGGTGTATGTGATGGTTATAACCCAGGCGTCTGCTTCTTGTAAACTGTTAAAGGTTAATTCTTTTCCATCGAGGTAGACTTTAAGGTCTGTGAGGTCGTTGATGAGTGTTTTTGGCATTGTTACACGGACATAACCGGTTGTTCCTGTTTCGCCGGATGCTGTAAAGCTTAATTCACTGTCTTCTGAATTGAAACTAAGTTGGGAGACAGTTGAGTTAGATGTTACTGTGAACACGTTTTCGTTGTTGTTACTTAAAGCTGGTTCAATGGCAAGGTTTATTGTTGCTACTGCTTTGTTGTATTCTGTGGTTGCAGGGCATTCAGCTTTAATTAAAAAGATTCCTGATGCTGTTGACATCCAAATTGCGTTGAATCTGCCTTCGTTGTCGGTATTTACTATAGTTAAGGGTTCCCAGGTTTTGCCGCTGTCTTTACTGCTGTAGAGTTGTATTGTTTTGTTTGCCAGGCCAACATTATTGTTGTTTAAACATGTGCCGCTGATTTCTACTTTGAATCCTCCATCGGTGAATGTGCTTTTGCCGTGTATGTTGATTATTGGTGTTGGTTTGTCTGATGATGGTGTAGATGATGTGGGTGTTGGTTTGCTTGTTGGTGATGAAGACGACGATGATGATGTGGATGGTGTGGGTGAAGGTGTGTTTACGAGTAGTCTTGTTATAAAGTTTGTTGTTTGTGAGTCTTCTATTGATACCCAGTGGAGTCCGTTTTCTGCAGTTGGAATTGTGATTGTTATATCAAATGAGCCTTCTGCGTTAGTTATTGTGTTTCCAAGTATTGTTGCAGTACTCCATTGGTCAGAGGTTACGGTGTTTACCACTGTTGTTCCGTCCCATCGTACATAAACAACGCCTGGATGGAAGTAACGTCCAGAAATTGTTATAGAATCACCCGATTTAACAGTTAATCCGTAATTTTCAAAGTTGGTAGAGTTGCCAAAAAGTGTTGATGCTGTTTTGCTTCCAACTTGTTTTAAGCCACGGGCATATTGTGTGTATGCTTCATACGCAAAAATTTTGCCATCAACTTCTGCTCTAAACGCTATTTGAGAATATACTGTAGAGTAATCACCTGCGTAACTTGCTTTTTTCAAATCAGGTATTTCAGCACTGAAATTGATGTTTCCTTTAGCATCTGCACTAGCTGTTGTCCAATAATTCCATGAACCATACAGTGTATCTCGATACATTATATCAACATCACTTAATGGTGGATAGCCTGAACCAGTGAACTGGATTTTTGCGCCTCCTGGACCAGAGTTTGGTGAAATTTGAAGATCCCCATCGGTTATCAATATCTGCACTACAAGTATACTCTGTGAGTCTTCAATAGCTATGTAATGCTCGCCGGTATCTATTGTTTTTGGAATATTTACGGGTACTTCAAAAAAGCCTGAACCATTGGCTATTGTGGTACCAATTCTTATTGCACTACTCCACTGACTATGTGTTACAGTTCCCATAGGTATTTCACTATCAAGTAAAACATAAATTATACCCGGATGGAACCATTGACCTGTAATTGTAAAAGTATCACCTGCTTTGACTTTAACAATTGAAACTAGATTGGTACCGTTTCCATAAAGACCAGAAGCTATTTGTCCACCAATGCTTTTAAGACCTCGCGCATACTGATCATATGTTGCAACATCATATATTAAACCCTGACATTGCGTTCTAAATTGTATACGATTAAATGTTTCCGGATTATCTCCCTGTTGATAAGATCTACCTAAATCAGGTATTTCTTCACTAAATGAAAAACTCCCTGAAACATCAGTTACTATTTTTTTCCACACATTATATCCTCCACTTACTGGCTCATAATAACCAATATCAACTTCAGTATTAGGAGGATACCCTGAACCGCTAAATTGTACAGGAACTCCACCTGAACCATTATTAGGAGCAAGTGTGAAGGTAGTTTGATTTGGTGGACGCGTATTTACAGTTATAAATGTGTCTGTTACGGCAACTGTGCCTGTGTCTATTTCTGAATTTGCTTCACCAAAATCAAACGCTTTAATAGAATATTTGCCTGCAGCCATGTTTTTAGCTAAAGTACCGTTTACCCAATTGTTTCCAATAACCCATTCGCCTTCCACGTTTGAATAATATTGTGGCAACGAATCTTTAAGGTCAGCTACTGAAAACATGGGTGAGTAAACATAATCATATGGTGAAACAGTGTTTTCAAGGTCATGACTTAGAAGAAGATAAAAATTACTTCCTGACCATTTGATGCTTGAATCTCCAAAATACAAATTCACTGACTCGCCAGTAAGTATTTGTTGATTTAAATCACTTGTTGTAGTTCCGTTTATTCTAATTGCACCTATAGATGAATTAGCAAAATTAATGTGAGCTGGAACAATAAGTACAATTGCAAGGACACACGTGATGAGTAACACAATTTTTCTGTTCACCATAACTATACCCACTTACAAAAACATTCAAACACTATTTAAACATAATGCAAAAACACAACACATATCACGACTAAATCTCTATTTTTAACAACAAACACAACACAAAAAAAACAAAACCCTCCACAACACACCAAAAAACTATCAAAACAAAAACTATACACCACAATACACAAAAACAATTAACACAACAACACAACACAAAACAAAACAACACTAACACGCCAAACTACACCAAATTACAAAAACTAAAAACCTAAATAACCACAACACAACCCAACAACAAAAACTTTAACAACACCAAACAACAAATAACCCTACGTCCTAACATGCTAAAAAAACAAAAAATCATAACCACAACAATACTAATACTAATAATCACCTCATCAACCATACCACTCATACAAACACACCCACAAAACAAAAAAGAAAACCCCCAAGTATTTGCCGGCGTATCCTACGGCGGCAACTCAATACCCGAAGCAAAACAACTCATAAACAAAGTCAAATCCTACAGCAACCTCTTCATCCTACAATCAGGAAGCCTACAAAGAGACACAGACGCCATAACAGAAATAGGCGATTACGCAATAGCCGCAGAAATGTATTTTATGCCCTACTTCGGCAACTACATCGAAACATCCCTATCCACTTGGCTCGATTCCGCAAAACAACGCTGGGGCAACCAATTCATAGGCATCTACTACCGCGACGAAATATGCGGAAAACTACTCGACAACTACTACACATTCACCAACCCAACCACAAAAGACACCATAACAAAAACACGCTACGGCGACATCGTTGTAGAAAAAACAAACGGCATAACCATACACTACGAATTTAACGGCAACATAAACCTCTACGAACCCACAAACAACGGAGAAGGCATACATTCAACATACTACCCAAACGGCACAATAACCATCAACCCACCCGACACAAAACCATCAACCACATACCAACAACTATCAACCACCAAACCATACCAAACTGACGAAGAAATAGCCCAACAACTCCTAACCCAAAACGAAAACGAAATCACCTTCTTAAAAAACTCAACCACCGTTTTTAGCTCAGACTATTTACTCTACTGGTACAACTACAAAGCAGGATACGACACAGTTCTCACCCAACTCGGATGGAACATCTCCCTTAACCAACAAATCTCACTCTGCCGCGGCGCAGCAACCACACAAAAAAAAGACTGGGGCGTCATAGTTACATGGCGATACACCACACCACCCTACCTTGACAGTGGAAAAGAAATATATGAACAACTAAAAAAATCATATGAATGCGGAGCAAAATATTTTGTACTGTTCAACTTTTACGAAGAAAATTCATCAAACCCATATGGCACCCTTAAAGACGAACATTTTAACGCCTTAAAACGCTTCTGGCATGACGTCGTCCAAAACCCTCGCATTACACACAACCAAATTAAAGCAGACACAGTACTAATTTTACCCAAAAACTTTGGCGGAGGTTTACGATGGCGCGAAGACGCCATTTGGGGAATCTTTAAACCAAATGAAACCTCAGGCAAAATTTGGGATCAAACACAATCAACCTTAAACACACATAACTATACACTTGACATCATATATGATGACCCCACTTATACACTACCATCAAACTATAAAAACATAATAAAAACCCAAGAATAACATCAACCACCCACCTACACACCCTAATTTAATCAACAAATTAACACAAACTTCAATTTTAACACCCTTAATAAAAAAAATAGTTAAACAAACACACGTATTTTAGTGAAAAACCAAAAACACATGTTTCACTTTTTTTTTATTTTTCAAAAATTTACAAAAAATAAACACACAAGTTTTTAAATTCTTAAAAGTCTAAAAATGATTAACATGCTACAATTGTTGACGTGGATACAATTTATTTTCACTTTAACCATTTTAACCTACACATCAATTAGCGACTGGAAAAAACGAGAAGTCCCCAATCAAATATGGATTTTTACCTATCCAATAGCATGCTTAATAACACTAATAGGCAAAATAACAGAATTAATTACACTACATACCATTTTAACATCTTTATTATTCTCAACAATTTTAGGTTTAACACTATTTTTTGCAGGACTCTATGGAGGTGCAGATGTTAAAGCATTATTGTTTATTGGTTTATCACTTCCCCTCAACCCCTTTAACTTGACTCCAACAACATTACCTTTTGTATTTACAGTATTTTGTAATGCAACATTACTTTGTCTAGTGTACCCTTTAGCCATATTCATATTAAACCTAAAAGACACACTAAGAGGTAAAAACATGTTTGAAGGATTAGAACTCTCTTCAAAAGAAAAAACCTGGCTATTTTTCACCACCCGAAAAATAAGTAAAGAAAAAATAAGCCTCAAACATTTACCAGCCGAAACTATAGAAAACAAAAAAGAAAAACCAGTCAGAAAAACATTACATTTTATACAAGCAGAAACAGATTTAACAACACAACTAAAAATAATAAAAGAAAACAAAGAACTATACAAAACAGAAATACTTACAACACCAACAATACCCTCAATATGTTTCTTCACAATTGCCTTAATAACAGGAACATTAGGCAACCTACTAATCTTTTTAATAACAACACTCCAAAATATTATACACATTTAACCACTTACAACGATCTACAAAAAATAAATGGTAAAAAGCTTGAAATCTACGGTACAAGTGTTTGTGTTTTTTTGTTTGTTGGTTGGTGTTTGGTTGTGGATATTTTTCACACATTTCTCGTGAGGTTACAATCAATGCTGTCAACCTACATATTACCTCGCTAAACACCTACAAAATAACACCATAAAATAAGAAACTAATCAATAATGCCAAAACATCACAAACACCAAAGCATAATTGCAAAAAACGATGCCGCCACAATAAACAGACAAATACTAACCAACAAAACACGTTTAAAATAAACCTATAAACGTCCCACAGACTGTTTAATCAACAAATAATTGGTGGCGTTCAAACATAGGCTAGAATTCTTATAGGCTACTTCCAGCCTCTAATGTTGTGCAAACACAAAGGAGGTGAAAGCAACCTGACAAACAACA
>WRNB01000048.1 GCA_009776805.1 Candidatus Bathycorpusculum grumuli
CATCAAAACCATATAAACGCGTCGTAAGTTTTACTAGACAAAAGAGCAGAAATTTATATGTCTATTCCCCACTCTCTGTATCAATTGTTATTTTTTCTCAAAAATGGGTAAATGGTTTTGTGTCCTTTTGTTCTTTTTGTATCAATTAACGCGTTTTGTTCGATTTAAAATGTTTTACGTCAAAAATTTAACATAAACCAACACTCACAAATCATTCAACCAAACCACACAAAACAACAATCACACAAACACACATTCTAAACACACAAAAACGACACAATTCCTTATCGCGTTTTGTTGTCATAAAACATGTGTTTTTGAGCAAATGTTACACATTATTGTTTGCATTATACATTACTGCGATAATTATGAATAATGAGTTAATGAGGAAAAATAAAGTATTAATAAAATTTATCAGTATTTTGTTAATATGCACAATAGTGTTTTCTATGTTTCCTTTGTTTTTCGGCAATTACGCTTCAGCTTCCAATAGTGTTGGTGCAGCAAACTTTTCACCAAATGTTGCTTATTACGACTTTTTGATACTGCATACGAAAAATCATTATCAATAAACACAGCCCAATACATAAGCTCCGAACTAGGCAAACTTTATAGCGTGTATCCTAATCATAATTTTTAGATGCTGTAGAAATACGGCCATAACATTAGGGAGGGAAAAATATGAAAAATTGGTTAGTTAAAAAATTTGCGATTTTACTCGTTTTGTTAATTGTAACTTCTGTAACTATTTTTTCTAATGTTACAGTTGCAGATCAAGTTAGTCAAGAAAAAACCATGAATTTTATGGAACAAGTGCTACCAATCGATCTGTCAAAATACACTATCAATCTTAAAACTGATATAACACGTGATGGAACACCACCGTTATTTGATGACAATAGAAAAGTAACTGACATGTTATATGAGTTAAGATCAGAAAGCAGTTCAGTTGACATCACTTTTAGCGTTGAAAACGGAGCAATAACCTATTGCCACAGTTACCCAATTGAGGGGCAAGTTATTACCAATAAACAATATACAACTTTACATGATGCTATAGTAGACTCCCTTAAAACGTATCAAACCTACACTGAAACTGACCTAAACAATCTAATAACAATAATAGACAATGTTGACTTGACTACAGATACTACAATAACCACTGAAAACACTAAACTAACAATATCAACTAGTTTTTGGGTGGGTATAAATTACATAACTTTTAAGTGGGCACAGGTGATTAATGGTGCAGAGTATCCCGTTTTGTCGTTTAGATTTGATGGTGATTCATACGTTTTACTTGCAGTGAATGATAGTGGAGCACCTTATACGATTGGCGATACGGCAGTAAATATTTCTGAAAAGCAAGCAGTTGCTATAGCTGTGGAAAGTCTGAAGCATTATTCTTATGAGATGGTTGATGGTTCGATAGTGAAAGACATTGACGTGAGCAATTATGGGTGGGTAGCTGAATTGGTTGTGGCTCCTGTTGATTTTGTTGATTATGAGCTTAGGCCTTATTGGGATGTTAGGGTTTTTTTGGATAATGTTTATTCCGGCAATGTTTTTGCTTTTTCAGTGTTAATATGGGCTAATACTGGTGAAGTTATTTCATGTGGCAATATGGCACCTGGTGGAACATATAATGTTGATGACATCAATTATGTTGATTCTGGTTCTACGTTTTATAATACGCAAATAGTTGTAGTGGTTGTAGCAGTAACAGTTGTGGTGTTAGTGGTTAGTATATTGTTTAAAAAACGGTACAAGTAGTATCTTTTTATTTACTTTTTTCCCATACGTCCATAACCCACTAGATGATTGCACAATTAAAAATTTTCAACAATCTTTTATGCTCGCTAATGTTTAAGAGCATGTCTTCAATAACACAATCTCCTAAACAAAGTAGCCAAATGAGCAAACATAACCATATCCTCCTCAGACCTAATACTAATCTCACAATCCTTAGACAAACACCTACCAATAAACCAACCAAAAGTACACTCCACACACCACCTCTTAGACAAAACAACCCAACCCTTAGGCACAATCTTATCAGAAATATCACACCTCCGCCCCAACCCTTCAACAAACTCTACAAACATACCCCTAAACCCTGCATCCCCACAAACACCCACAACCAAAGGATATTTCTCTAAAACAGCCTTAAACACATCACAACCAGCTATAACATCATGTATATTGACCGCACCAACAACCACCTTTAACAAATTGTCCATAACATCTGTTATGATGTTGCGTTTACGACATTTGATTTTTTTCCTCCATCAAACCCCCGTTCTTCTGAGGCTGAAGCGGTCTTTACACTTTGAGAATCAATAAGACTGTAGCTTGGTTCTGCGTTCCGTTTGACGTTTAGTCGTGTTTTTTGGACTAAGAGGGCAGTCATTTCTTCCCATAGTTCGTTTTGTATGGCGCGGTTGTAGAATGAGCATACTGTTTTGTAGTTTGGGTATTCTTTTGATAGCATGCGCCATTGGCATCCTGTTTTGTTAGGTATCTTACTTGTTTATTAGTTGGTGTTTGTTGTGTTTTTGTAGGTGTTTTCCTTTTTTTGTGCGTGTAAATATTGGTGAAATTAGTTCCCATTCTTTATTAGTTAAATCACCATATATGTCAAATAGTTAACCTCGATAAAAACTACGCGTTGATAGTTAAAAACTTATTGAAGACATGCTCTTAATGTTCAAATAGGGATGTATTCAACATTAAATGTAAACATATGGGCAAAAAAGCATAGTTACAGTTTAAAATTGAAAGTTTAGATGTAGCCATAATATAATAACTTGCCAACCCATATCAAGAGAATCTTTGAAGAGATTAACTTTAGTTTTTCGCATGCTTTTCCATTCAACAGGAATCTCTTTAATTTTGTATCCTTTACGTTGTGCACGTACAAAAAGTTCAGTATCCCAAAACCAGTGAGCAGCATTAACTTCATCAAGCAAAGACAACAATATTTCACGTTGAAACGCTTTAAACCCACATTGATGATCCTTAATAACAGATTTAAGAAGCAAACGAACCATAAAATTATAAGTTTTAGAAACAAGCTTACGCGTTACACTACGTTCAACTTTACTTTGAAAAAGCATTCTTGACCCAGTAGCTAACGAATAATTTTCCACTGTGACAGCACGAATTAATTGATTTAAATATTTAAGATTAGTTGCCAAATCTACATCCATATAAATTAAAACATTACCATTAGATTGTTTAAAAGAGTTTTTAAGTGCTTTACCACGACCAAGTCGTTTTTCACTATGCATATGACGAACATAAGAGTAAATGTGTGTTAATTCATCAACTTTTTTGTCTGTACCATCGGTACTACCATCTTCAGCCACTATTATTTCATAGGTATAACCATAGTTTCCAAGAGTTTGACTGATTTTGTTTACAGTCTGCTCAATTATATCCACTTCATTTAAAGCTGGAAGTACAACTGTAACATCAACTTGTGCATATTTGGACTCTTTCGTTTTTAAAACACCCACTGACTAAACCACCTTAAACTTTCAGTCACCACAGATGACACTGGCGTACCTGAAATTACTGGGTAAAACAGCACAAATAACGCAATTACCGCTATAAAATAAACTAACGCGACAAGCTTCATCCAATTATGTTTCCAATATTTACTAATAAAATACGCTGAACCAAGACAAATAATCGGCACATTAACATAATAATGATAAATAAATAAACCACGACTAACAAAAGCATAAGGTAACCATTGAGAAAAGAAAACAACCACAAGAAACACAGCTGAAACCTCAAACCGTGGCATATTACGCTGCTTAAAACCAGTAACAATTTTAAAAAACATAAACCCTGTAATAACTATAATTGCAACAAACCCAACCCACCAAACTATAGGGTTCCCAAACAAACTAACAGATGAACGCATATCAGTAGAAAGATTACTAACATAAAGCCAAAGAGGTTTTCCAATTATAGGCCAACTCCAACCTGGTGAAGAATATGGATGATCAAGACCTATTGGAGCAGCATGATATGCATACATGTCATTTTGCAAACTAACCACATTTGTAATTGATCTACCGATCAACATATCTGGAATATAAGACACAAAATAAACACCTATAGCCATAATTGTAAAAACCACAATATGAGAATAAGGACGCCCAAAAAATTCATAAAAATTTGCAATAAAACCATTTTTATTTTTCACAATTTTTGAAAACCGCATCACACACAATATAGCTAATTCACCTAAAAACCCAAAAAGCACCAACCATTTAGTAGAAAAACCAAAAGCAAAAAACAAAAACGAAAACAACAACGGAACAACACTAGCATTTCCCCAACCCTTCTTTACCACACCACTTAAATAAATAAAGAAAAACAATTGAGAAATCAACGAAAAAAACACAACATACGTATCAGTAATACCTAAACGAGCCTCTGTAAAATGCATAAAATCAAAAGTAAACAAAAAAGCAGCTGAAAATCCTCCAACAAACGTATTAAACATTTTTTTACCTAACAAAAAAATTACAGGTATCAACAAAGTTCCAAAAATTACACCCATTATACGCCAACCAAACGGGTTTAAACCAAAAACAGCTATACCTACTGAAATGATAAGTTTACCCAACGGAGGATGAGTCCATTCATAAGGCCACTGTAACTTTAAATATTGCACAGCAGTTCGGGTAAAATATACTTCATCAAACATTGTTTCAGTCATGTAAGTATTAGGTAACACAACCAAATCTTGTTCATCAATCAACAAATTAAAATTTTTATTATAACCACTTTCATCAATAATTGAAACAATTGAAATTAAATTATTGTCTTGATCAAGAACAGCCACTTCATTAATTTCAATATTTGTCGATTCCTCAAACTCTAAACGGATAAATTGAGTTGTATCATAAATGTTAACACTATACCAATTCATGTAAGCATATGGATAATCAACAGCGATACTGCCACTTTCAAACCAGGCATCATGGGTAGATGTGTAAATTTTAATTGTACTATTATTCTGGCAATCTTTTATGTAAAAACATATTTTATCAATATACGTAATCTGCCCAAGATCTATTAATGCAGTCTGTGTTGTAGAAGTATCTATTATTAAACTGTTTGAAGGTACTTGTGTTGCACCCAAATTTGTTACAGCAACAGAAAAAAAAACTAACGAGAGCAGAACTATAGTTATGACATCTTTTTTATCTATGCTTAAGTCAAAGTCAAACTTCATTGGTTGTCTGCTCCTTTTTCTGTATTTTAAACAATAGTAACTCAGTTTTAAATACTGACTTACCTCCAAGTTCACTCCACAATAACAATGAACCGTATAAAAACATAATCACGTTTATAACACCAACTACTATAACCACAATATCACCAGAAAGATTCGGACTATTACTATAACCAGCGTTAGCATACAAATTTAACCAATACAAGACATAAGCAATGTTTGTCAGAAGAGTCATAGAAATAACAGTATAGAATAAACGGGTTTTTTTGACAAACGGAAACATTAAAGTTAAAACACTAATAACTGGAAACAAATAACGCTCATGAATCCGTGTTGGTAACATAAAAAACGCAAATAACAACATGAATGCTACAAAAAAGGTAAGCATCATACTAGATTTTTCCCATCGTTTATTCAAAACATACAAAGTAAAAATTGAGAAAACGGCAAACAAAACCCAACCTAAAATAAACAAGTTACCATCAGGAAGCCACATGCCAAATATACCCCAACTATTGAAAGCGTTAATTGACGTGTAAGTATAACCACTATAAGCTCCAAAATAGATGTTGGCAAGAAAAGTTACTGGATTACTCCATTGCATAGGTAAAATAACAGCAAAAATTGTTGCTGTAAATGTAACAACAGAAAATAACAAACGTTTAACACCGCTTTTCTTAAAAATTACAAACACCACTAAAGGCAATAACGCTATGGCTTGAGGTTTAGTTAAAATACTAATAGCAAAACTTGCTGCAGAAAGTTCAGGTTTACTTTTCAATGCAAAAATCAAAGAAAGCAACAAAAATAAAGTATAGATTGTGTCAAATTGTCCCCAAACTGCAGAGTTAAAAATCACGGCAGGGTTAAAAAGATAAAGTAAAGTTGCTAAAAGGCTTAATTTAAAGTTTAAGTGTTTTTGAACAAAAAAGTAAATTACTCCAGCAGTAAGCAAATCAAAAATGCTGGGAACCAACTTTACAATATAGGTAATAAATGGAGTTCCAAACAAGTTTAACGTTTGAGCCAATGAACCAAATCCCCAAAACAGGTAAATGTTAAATGGTGGATAATCACACCAACTTACAACGCTGTAAAAAAGTCGTGGTCCGTAATTAGCGGCAGTATTAAACCATGAAGTAAAAGTAGATATATCAATTTGGTAACCTTGAAATGAAAAAAACAGTACCCTAATTATAAAAGCCACACTAAACATGCATGTCAAAATAGATATTTTTTTCTTATCAATTTTCAAAGTAAATTCCAACACTGAGTGCTAAAACTTATTTATTGGTTAACAGGAAATAAGTCTTTTTCCAATTTCACCTGTAAAACTCGTATTTTATAAGAGTTTGTCTTCAATAAGTTTTTAACTATTAACGTGTAAAATTTATTATCTCAAAATATTTTATATATAATAATGATTCAATTGGTAAATAATATGGTATAAAATTAACGTTAAAATGTTGATTAGATAATATTTTGTATTTTTATGATAAATTGTACAACCATTTGTTTTCTCCATAAACTGTATTCGTTTAGTTAAGAGTAACAGCTCGTCTTTTGATTAAAAGCACAAAAGTTTTGTTCTCCCATAAAAACAGCAGATAACACAAGTTTATTTCAACTAAACAGATAAATTAGACGTTTTAACAGACAAGTGAGGTGTTAAAGCCAATGTTAGTCTCTGAAAGTTCATGTTCTGAAGAAAACAAAAATAGTAAAAATGAATATACTACAAACGTTGATGAACAAGACGAAAAAGAAAGAGACCGCTTAATTTATGACATAATTGTTAAGCGATATGAACAAGAGCTACAAAGAACAAGCAATTTAGATAGTAAAGCATATAACATTATTGGTATATCTGGAATATTATCCGCTCTCATTGTTGCAGTGTTAGGTTATTTATATAAAAGTTATTACGTATTGTTGTTTCTAGTGCCTTTTTCTCTCTTAATTATTTCTGCAATGTTATTATGTTTATTTGCTTACCGAGTAAAAAGTTATGAAGCGATAGACCCCTGTGAATTTATCAAATCATATAGCGAAAAACAGTTTAATACTGTGCTAAGAACGTACACCGGAACTGTTGCAGAAATCACTATTAGAAATCACGATAGACACGAGAAAAAAGCAAAGATGATAAATTATGCAATATTTTTAATCGTGTTAGCGATAGCTTTATTTTTTGTTATTACAGTAGTCTTTAATTGGTTAGTTTAATCAAGTGATTATTTGAACGATAATAAATATAATAAACCAGACAATAAAAGTAACGACCAGTGGAAAAGTGACTCAGACATAGTTATGCAATTTAAAGCTGGATATTCGAAACAAAAGGATACTAAAGAATAGATGGGATCGGCAAAAGAAAATCGATTCCTGTAATATTTATGGCGATAAACTTGCTATGGTATCGAG
The DNA here is from genome assembly GCA_009776805.1 of Candidatus Bathycorpusculum grumuli. Taxonomy (GTDB): domain Archaea; phylum Thermoproteota; class Bathyarchaeia; order Bathyarchaeales; family Bathycorpusculaceae; genus Bathycorpusculum; species Bathycorpusculum grumuli. The sequence continues at coordinate 7,679 of WRNB01000048.1, forward strand.
GAAATGAAAGAAATGGACAACGAAAAAAGGCAAGAACCAACTAAAAATATTGTCGGTCTTTCTAAAAAGGAAATCGTAGTGTACCGTAAAAACCTTCTCAAAATTTTGGCATTGTAGACTAATCGATTAACTTTTTATTGGACTAAAAGAGTCCACTATATCATCCAACAATAAACAATAAAGTGAAACTCATAATTTCAACCCAAACACAAATAGAAACAAAAGACAATATAAACCTACCAACCTAACCCAAAAAATAAACAAAAATAAACACACCAAAACAAATACTCCAAAAATCCATAGAAAAACCCCAAAACACAACAATAAACGAACTATGCGAACCAACCTATATATGAGATCCAAACAAGTAATTCCAATCTTTTAGAATGTAATACAAGTAACGTATTTGTAGCTAAATGTTATTAAATTCTTGTGGTTAATTAGTTTATACTTTAACCCTTAATCAATGTATAGTTGGAAGAATGGATGGCTGATAAAGAGAGAACTCGACTTGTCGTTTTCGATGTTGAAGGAGTTTTAATTCCTAGAAACATGTTTTTTTTTCAAGTTGGTAGGTCAATTGGGTTTTTCACTTTATTGCAAATTTTACTATATCGTCTACTCTATGAAATGGGGATTATTTCTTTGGAAACTTCACTTAAACATGTTTTTAAAAAATTAAAAGGGCAAAAACTGGAAACTTTACAAAATGTTTTTGACAAGATTCCTGATACTGCAAAACTTCAAGAGTTTTTTACACAAATAAAAAAAGAAGGATCTGTTCAAATAGTTTTGATTAGTTCAAGTTTACCTACAAGTATTGTTGAACAAATTGCAAAATGTTTAGGTGCTAATTATGCTTACGGTATTAATGTTGGCGTTAATACAAATGGGGAAATAACTGGAGAAATTAGTGGAAAAGTTATAAAAGTTAATGGTAAAAAAAGAATTTTACAAGAAATATTGGATAAAGAAGGATTAACTTTACGTGACTGCACTATAATTGCTAGAGATCGCAACAATCAGTGTATTTATACAGATGAAACTAAAAAAATTGGTTTCAACCCCAATTTTATCATTCGAATAAAATCAGATCATGTAATTATGGGAAAACTTGGAAATATTTTACCAATTTTAAACGGCAAAAAAGTTAAACGGTCTTTTCCATCGGTTAACGATTTTGTTCGAGAAACCATTCACGTTTCAGGCATTTTTATGCTTATAATAGCTCATGTAATTGGCATTATCCCCGTAGCCATTTTTATTTTGATTTTATCGTTTGTTTATTTGATATCAGAGTTTTCACGTTTATGTGATAAAAACTTGCCACTTATTTCAATAATAACACGCCATGCTGCGTCACAATCAGAACTCTATGGTTTTGCCGCTGCTCCACTATTTTATGCCTTAGGAATTTTAATTACGCTACTGATTTTTCCTTTTCCAATAAGTGCCACAGCAATAGCCATATTTACATTAGGCGACAGTGCAGCCTCAATTTTTGGAGGTACTATAGGCATAAAGTTGCCATACAATAAAGGTAAAACTTTAGAAGGCACACTTTTAGGGTTTACTTTCGCCTTTTTAGCAGGCAGTTTATTTATTGCACCTTGGATTGCAATAATTGGAGCAGCCATAGCTATGTTTATAGAATATTTACCAGTACCAATAAATGATAATGTTCTAATTCCAATAATAACCGCTACTGCATTAATGGCACTAATTTAACTCACATCAACAGATAAGTTACGGTTTAAGTTTAGAATCTATTAAAACCTGTTTTTGTTGGTGACTTAACTTTTTAATTTCACGTTCACGCTTCATCGCTAAACTACGAGAAGTATATTCTTCAAAATACACTAATTTTTGTGGTTTATGAATTCTAGTGTATCTTGCACCTCTACCAATTTGATGTAAACGCAACCTTGTCTCCACATCTTTTGTGTAACCCGTATAGAAACTTCCATCACAACACAACAAAATATAAACATAAAACAAAATTACTAACCTCCAAAAACATATTATGCATTAAAAATTTGACGCATACAAACCTAAATATAACATACCGAATTGTTGCATCACACAATTTTTGAGAGCTAATTAACCAATCTTTTAAACCTATAATTTTAACTCCGACAAACTTTGGCATATACATGATAACTTTAAGCAATACATATTGTATGTAGGTTTTTTGGTAAAATATAGTAAAGAAAGAAGGAGTTATTGAACTATTTCAATACGGCGTTTACCACGTGACATGCTGGAAGTGCGAATTTTTCCGCTAACTTCCAAGTTAAGTAGTATATTGTTAAAGTCTTTGAAGCCTAAATCTTCAAATTCACTACGCATTTGACTAAACAGTTCATCATCGGTTAAGTCGCCTTTTTTGCTCAAAATTCCCAAAAGGACAAAATGAGCAGGACGTGTTTTCCAAGTTTTAATTTGTGGCATAATTTTTTCGCTTCTCCTAAGTTACAGGTGTTGCTGGTTTTTGTACTTGTCGGACAGCTTGCATGAAACTCTTGTACCATTTCTCCATATCAGGTGTAATTGATGGTCCAACTTCTTTTATAGCGTCTTGGAAGTCTTTGTTTGTTACTTTTTGAACATCAACATTTCGACGTAACGCTCGTATTGCTGCTTCTCGGCATAAAGATTCAATGTCTGCACCGCTATAATATTTAGTGACAGATGCAAGCTGATTTATATCAACATCTTGATCAAGCGGCATATTTTTTGTGTATAGTTTAAAGATTTGTATTCGACTTGCTTCATCAGGCTCTGGAGCATATATTAAACGGTCAAATCTACCAGGACGAATAACAGCTGGGTCAACCATGTTTGGGCGGTTAGTAGCTGCAATGATTACTATATCTTGTAAAGTGTTTATGCCGTCCATTTCTGTTAATAGTTGACTGATTACTCGTTCAGGTACATCATTGTCAGACGCACCCATATTGCGATTAGGAGTTAATGAGTCGATTTCATCAAGGAAAACAACTGCTGGTGCAGCCATACGAGCTTTACGAAAGACCTCACGGATGGCTTTTTCTGATTCGCCTACCCATTTGCTAAATATTTCTGGGCCTTTTATTGAGATAAAGTTAGCTTCACTTTCAGTTGCAACTGCACGTGCAAGCAAAGTTTTACCACACCCAGGTGGACCGTACATAAGAATGCCTTTTGGTGCACGAATACCTAATCTGGTGAATCTTTCAGGGTTTTTAATTGGCCACTCAACAGCCTCTTTAAGTTGTTGTTTTACACCATCAAGACCACCTATGTCATCCCAGTGGACAGTTGAAACTTCAATGTAGACTTCACGCATAGCTGTTGGGGTAACCTCTTTGTACGCGTTTGTGAAATCATCCATTTTTACTTCCATTTTTTCTAACACTTCAGGTGGTATGCGTTCATCTTCAAGATTAATTTGTGGCAAATATCGTCTCAAAGCTTTCATAGCAGTTTCTCGGCCTAAAGAAGACAAGTCAGCACCAGTATACCCATGAGTCATAGCTGATAGTTTGTTTAAATCAACATCATTAGCTAAAGGCATGCCACGTGTATGAATTTGAAGAACCTCATGTCGGCCACTTTTATCAGGTACGCTAATCTCAATTTCACGGTCGAATCGACCTGGTCTACGTAAAGCAGGGTCAAGTGCGCCAGGTCTGTTAGTTGCGCCGATAACAATTACGTTACCTCTGCCGCCAAGGCCGTCCATTAGGGCAAGTAACTGTGCAACGACACGTCGTTCAACCTCACCAGTGACTTCTTCACGTTTTGGAGCTAAGCTGTCAAATTCGTCAATGAAAATGATGCTTGGAGCGTTTTGTTGTGCTTGCTGGAATATTTCGCGTAATCGTGCTTCTGATTCACCGTAGAATTTACTCATAATTTCGGGACCGTTAATGCTGTAAAAATTAGCCTCAGATTCATTTGCAACTGCACGTGCAAGCAAAGTTTTACCACACCCAGGTGGGCCATGTAACAAAACACCTTTTGGAGGTTCAATGCCAAGTCGCTGAAAAAGTTCGGGATGACGTAGAGGTAATTCTACCATTTCTCGAACACGTTGAATTTCTTCTCGTAATCCGCCGATATCTTCGTATGTAGTGCGAGGCAGACCTTTACCTTCAGGGGCTGGTTCATTTAAAATTGTTAATCGAGTTTCATTTGTTACTTTTATGATACCATGAGGGCGTGTTTTTGAAACAGTGAATGGTATTGCATGACCTAACATCATGACAAGTGTTGTATCACCCTCAACTAGTGTACGTTCCATCAAACGGTTTTTAACAAAATTTGTGAAATCTTCATCTACATTAAGGCGCATGTCAACAGGAGCTAAAGTCAAATTTTGAGCAGATTTTACTTTAGCAGATTTTACTACAACATATTCATTTATAGCTACACCACAATTTTTACGAGTGAAACCATCAATTCGAATCATATCACGATTCTGGTCTTCACTATAAGCAGGCCAAGCAATCGCACTTGTAGTTCGTTTATTAACAATTTCTATAACATCACCAGCACTTATGCCAAGCAATTGCATTGCACGCTGATCAATTCGAGCAATTCCTCTGCCTACATCTCTTTGTCTTGCATCTCCAACACGTAACTGAACTTCGCTCACATTAAAACTCTCCATAATTTACAGCAAATAGACTTGTTCAAAAGAACAATGTTCCTATATAAACTTAAGCACATTAATCGAAAAAAGATAACAGAAACATAACGGGTAACTTGTGAAAAACAATCACAACACCACTCATTACACCTAAAAGCATTTTGTAATTTCATAGCTCTTCCAGCATTAACTCACCAATAGTACAATTGCTCACATCATAAAATCATCCAACAATTATTTTAATTCAATTACCATTTCTACCTGTGTTTAATGTAGCACTAAAAAGTAACAGATTAGTCTACACCACATCAAAAATAATTTTTAACTAAAGTTTGTAACACATTAAAAATAAAAATCTGTGCAAAGTATATAAAAAATCGGTTTAGTTTAGGCTTAGCTGAATTAGAATTTATTTGTTTCTAAAACAAGTCTTGTGGTAGTTACATTAACTTCAGTAATTTTGACATCCTTGTATTCTTTGGCTTCACCCATAATATTTTTTGCCGTAACAGTATTACCATCAACCTTTACATAAATTACATCACTAAAAACTGTCGCTCCATCTAAAATAATGTTAAATTCACACATAACATTTCACAAAAAAATAAATCATGTGTCTCATAAATAAGCTATCCGATCATAAATCAAAAAATTACAAAACACAAATCAACACACAAATTTTTATTATATATAATAAATAACTCAATAAAAAATAAGAACAAACATAAAATATCTTAGTTAACGAGTTTACTAATCAAAAACTTTTGTTAAAAGTTCTATTTCCATCAAAACATCATTAAATCATCAAAAAAATTTTTGACATAAAAAAATATTTTCAAAAATAACACAAAAAAACTTGATTAATTTTTAGAGTTGTTTTCCACAATGTACGCAAAAATTTGCTCCAGATAAAACAGGAGCACCACATTTTGAGCAAAAATTAATCGTGCCATTTACTGTTTGAACATTTACTTGGGGAACAAAATTACAAGATGCTACACTTGAAATCGCTACTAACGCTACCTTTAGAGCACTTTTTAATTGAAAATATGCCACAACAAAATAACCAACAAAATAACCCAAAAAAAATGTTAACATTAACCACCATGGACCTGTAAAGCCTATAATAGATTGAAAAATTATCGTAAGCACCAAAGCTACACCTACACCACTCAACGCCACTATAATCATATTAATTTTCAGTGTCATGCGTAAACCATGTTTTTTTAAAAAATTATATGGAAAATCCTGTGAGAAAACATCTTTAAGACCCAACTGTTTAGAAACATCAATACTTTTAATGCGTTCAACTACTTCAATTTTTCTTGATTGAGACATAAATGGCAACATAATTAAACAAAAAATGAGGCAAAGATATACAAAAACACGAAACAATTCAAACTGTTCAAAAAATACAGATATAAACGCTAATAACAAAGGGCAACATATACAACCAGTTGCTATATAAGAATGTTTTTTGAATTTTGCTGTTTTAGCTTTTTTAGACTGATTTAACATAACAATAATTAAGAATATTGTTACAGCAATTCCAAACAAACCCAATTTAAATGGAATATCCAACGACTATGCACACCTACCAACTACTACTTAAATACTTAGAACATAGGAAAATAAAAACATTCCATTACAAACAATTCAAATACACACATTAAACACACCAACTCCAAGATAAAATAAAAGTTGCAATCATCAACAATTATCAAACAACAACAAAATAAACACTATGCCATTTACAGGTCTATTTAAACCAGTTTATACACAAATTACTTTAGAAAAGCAACAATCTATTTTGGTCACGCCATTATTTTCAAAGCTTTTTCTGCAACAGAAACGTTAAAGAGTAAATCATCAACAGTAGCAATAAAAGTAACCATTTTCTTTTCACAAACAATATCAGTTACAACTTTACAATCATCGCTAACAGTAATTATTTGCAATCCAACAGGTACTGTTAAATTATCAGGTGAAACAGCTTTAGCTATTGCTTTAGCCGTTTTAACATCAGAATATTCAAGCGTTATTGTTGCTTTCAAATATTTCACCGTTTAACTGTCGCCCAACAAACTCATTTACCGTAATTATAAANCCTTCAACTTGTTCCATTGGAACTTGCGCACCCGCCGCAATATTATGCCCACCACCTTTTCCTGCATGTTTCTCAGAAGCCAAACGCATAACATCACCAAGATTAACACCTTTTTGTAATGCCACCTCAGTTGTACGTGAAGAAATTTTAACAGAATCTTCACCATCCACTTTAGCATACGCTATTAAAGGTTTTTGATTATTAGGTAAACCTGCAACCATAATAGATGATACCGTGCCAATAATTTTTTCGTTAATATAATCCTCACCATTAACAACGTAAATATTATCTAATTCTCGCAGTCGCTCTGGTTTTTCGGTTACCCAACTTAGATATTTATTAATGTTTTTACGGTAATCGTCAAGGATATTATTTGATTCTTCAAGTGCTGCACCACGATCACCCATACAAATAGCAATACCAAGACTTGGACGACCCATACGACCAGTAGAATTCAACAATACAGAATACTCACGAGCATCCCGAAGAGCAGTGTTTGACTCTTCATTAACTATCACATAGTTATTACCTATCATGTTGGAAACTTCAACATGTAAACCTTTAGAAAGCATGTAATCTGCAAGAGCAGAACACAAACGTTTCTTTTCATCTTCATCAAGATCACTTAAAGCACGAAAACGCTCACCTTGTTTTAAATTGATATCTAAAGTTGATAGAAAAACTAAAGCTTTGTCTTCTTCACCACTTAAACCCGGTATAAAGGGATTGGTTGTAGTAGATAATGTGCGATGAATTGGACGGGTTTCTCTGCCAAAGAAAGTTAGGTCTTTTTCTACTTTCATTAAACCGGCTTGAACAGCATCTTTAAGAATTAACTCGTTTAGACCACCAAAACTACGTTGATCATATTTGTCTTGCATATCACCAAGTGCACCAACTAATGCAACGGGTGCTAAATCAACATTTTTTGAGTTTAACGCTTTAGCTACAAAGTATGCTACTCCTGAACCGCTGACTTCTGTCGCTCCATTGATTCCGTGTTCGTGTGGATTTACTTGTACAAAGTTTAGGTTATCCACAGTAGAGGTGATTTGGTGGTGGTCCATAATGGCAATTTTTGTGTCAGGTACTTTTTCGTTTAATAGTTGTAGATAACCACTTCCAAAGTCTGTTAATACTACAAGTTGAGGTTTGTCAGCAATTATGTCGTTTATAATTTTGTCATCTACCCACTGCATAACGCGGACCCGGTAACGGGCATCAAGTCTGTATAATGCTTTTGATATTATTCCTGCGGCTGCAACACCGTCAGCGTCTAAATGTGAGAAACAATCAATAAATCCGTCTTGCTGTACGGTTTCAAGTATTATTTTTGCTGCTTTATCAGCGGCTAATAGGAAATTGTCTATTTGATTTTGATCGTCCATACAGGTTATACCTCAATTGTCAATAAATAGGTTATTTAAATTTAAAGTTGGCGCACTCATAAAAAAATACAAAACTACCCAAGTCCGAAATAAGTATTAACTGTAACGCTTGATAGATCCTTGTTTTTCAGATATGCCACATAATTTTCCACAAGATTGCGCGTAACATCATAACAATAATTTTCGCCATTAAAAAAGTTCGTAAAATGTTTTATCGTGTCTTGGTAACACGTTATACTTCTTTTGTACGTGTTTAGCTCTTAGTGAAAAAAAGTTTTTCCTTGCTATTTTTAAGTTGAAATTTAAAGGTCATGTTATTTCCGTTCAACGAACATAATAGCACATCATGTTTATGTGTGTATGTTTACACGAGCTAAACACATACGTTTTTTGTTCGTATATAGGCAACCTCCGAAAACCTCTTAACTAGCATGTACATTATAGGTAACAAAGACAAAACAGGGAAACTACATGAGCCAACAACACACATTTGAAACACAAACACAACTAAAAAACTAACAAACCTAAGACCCACTAACAAAAACAAACCAACAAATAAACTAAAAAATATTCACCAACCAATCAAAAACACCACACACAAAAAGAAAAA
>WRNB01000049.1 GCA_009776805.1 Candidatus Bathycorpusculum grumuli
TACCAATGGATTAAAAGAAATTAACAACGAAAACTACCAGCCCAAACACCAAAGTCGGTGTCGAAAAAAAGGAGCCGGACGAAAACAAATCCAAACCAAAACACCAAACATAACCCAAGAACTAAACGAACTACTACAACCACACACAAAAAAAGACCCCGAAAACCCCCTAAAATGGACCAGCAAAAGCACCCGAAACCTCGAAACAGCCCTCAAAGAAAAAGGCTACAAAAACAGCGACACCACAATCGCAAACATACTAAAAAAACAAAACTACTCCCTACAAACCAACAAAAAAGCATTCACACTCACACCAAACCACCCCGACAGAAACGCCCAATTCGAATACATCAACAAAACCACTCAACAATACATGAAAACAAACCAACCAACCATATCAATAGACGCAAAAAAGAAAGAACACATTGACAATTTCAAAAATAGCGGTACAGAATACACAAAAAAACATGAACCTGTTAAAGTGTTGGAACATGATTTCCCCATAAAAGAATTAGGACGAGCCACCCCTTATGGAGTTTATGACATTATGAAAAATGCCGGATTTGTTAATGTTGGCCTTAGCAATGATACAGCAGAGTTTGCTGTTACGAGTATAAAGAAGTGGTGGTATGAGATGGGGCGGGAGGCTTATCCTGATGCTAGGAGTATTTACATTACGGCTGATTCTGGTGGGAGTAATGGAGTGCGGGTGAGGTTGTGGAAGATAAAGTTGCAGGAGTTGGCTGATGAGTTGGGGTTGGTTTTGCGTGTGTCGCATTTTCCTGCGGGGACTTCGAAGTGGAATAAGATTGAGCATCGGTTGTTTTCGTTTATTAGTAAGAGTTGGCATGGTCGTTCGCTTGTTAGTTTGGTGGTTATTGTGAGTTTGATTGGTGCGACTACGACTGAGGCGGGGTTAAGGGTTAGGTGTGTGGTGGATTCTGGGGAGTATGAGAAGGGTGTGGAGGTTTCTGATGAGGAGTTGGCGAGGGTGAATTTGTGTAAAGATGATTTTCATGGGGAGTGGAATTATTCTATCTTGCCTAATAAATTGACAGCATGAATTTATTTGTAAAGTTTATTTTCAAGCAGTTCCTTAGCAATGAGACGAATCACCAAATCTATGTTTTTGGTCAGCAGTGACCGCTCAATGCTTTCTACACTCTAAAAAGTCCAAGATATATTTGACTTTTTCATCATTTTTCGGTAAATTTGGAAATATAAAGTAAGATTGTTAGTTTGAACAAAATAGTTTTTTCAACATTCGGTTACGCTATAAAAAAATAAATTCTTAAAAGACTCCAATTTGCAGCAAGTTTAAAAGAACCAAGTCGGGTTATACTTACTGGCTGTTCTAATGTCTTACCAAGCATTCATATGTTATAAGAGAAATACGGCAGAAGACTTTGCTACACATCTTAAGAAAGGTTTAGAAGAAGTAGGTATTCGCACTTTTTTGGACATAACTGACATACCGAAGAAATTTAAGGGGACACAAGAGTGGGCGACTTCAAGGGATAATGCGATAAACGAAAGCAAATATTTTATTTTTATAATCACTCAAAGCTTTGATAGTTCTACAGAAATTAAAAAAGAGCTAACCATAGCAAGAAGTTCTAAAGATAAACAGTTTATTTACTTTAAACATGCTGACTTGAGTTCATGCCTTACGATTGAGTTAATAGATGGCCAAGTTGTAGATTTAGGTAAACAACAATACGTTAGTTTTAATTCTAAATGCGACTTGCTGAGAAATGCTATTACAGTGATTAAAGAACACAAAATGCCAATTAGTATATCGAGTGATGAAGATTTTTTTAAAAAACAATTAGATGCCTTTGATTTGATGGAAAATCATGTATCAGATTACTCCAAAGGGCTTACAAAGATAAAATCTCGAGGTTATTGGCAAATAATAATCCGACCAATAACATTTCAAAGGGGACATATTAGTGACCTTTCTAACGGTTTAAAAATTATTGAAGAGTGTAAAGTGTCTCTTCGCGGTTGGGACTATCCGCACATGAGCTACAACGAGCCTGCATATTGCGGAATTGATTATCTTGAATCAGTTGTAGACTGGAGCATATACAAGGAGTTATGGCGATTTTACGACAGTGGGCAATTCGTCCATTTCAGAGGATTTAAAGAAGATTGGTTTGAAGAAAGTCATAGTGGTTCTGACAAAAATTTTTGTTCTCCAAAAATTGCATTTGATGCCATCGGGGCAATTCATGCCATGACTGAAATATATCAATTTGCAACTAGACTAGCAAACAAACAAATTTTTGACAAATCGGCATATATATCCATTAGACTTTATGGCCTAGCGAATCGAACGTTAACATCTTTTGACATAAGAAGAACAATTGACTCGGTTTACCGTTGCAAAATCGATTATTTTCCTATAGAAAAAGAAATCCCACTCGACACACTTATAGAAAAAGGCGATGAAATCGCAATAGAACAAGTGATTGAGATCTTCAAACGATTTGATTGGCACTCGCCACAAATAGATACCTTGAAAAAAATTCAACGGAACTTCCTTGAAAGAAGATTTTGAATGGAACATATTGGTTAATGCACACCCCCAAAAAACATCTTTTCGCGATAGCATCTACGATTTCTCTGCACTCTTTTCAACAAATATAACCCATAAAATAAGCAATGGTGATTCAGAACAACCCTTTGCAACTAATTTTTTGATAAGCAACGTAGAAGGTAAAACTCAAATTCAAACTACCCTACGGCATACAAATATATCCACGGGCAACTCACCAACCAATTACGCAGAGCAAAATCTGCCAAAAATTGACAGATACATGTTAATTGTGTCTGACCCTGTAAACGACCCTTTTTAGTTAGCCTTCGGCACCACACCATACTTTTAGATATGTTCGCGACAAAAATTTCGTTTTTAGATATGCCCGCGACACACTACTTCCGCTTCCAAAACAACTTATCTCATCATTTTTCCCATAACAACAATAAAGCTCAAAGCCTTCTTCAATTAAAACAAGTTTCAGCAGAGTTTTAGCTACTTTACAAACAAACTGGTATGGTTTATGTTGCTTTGTAGTTTTATTTGTGTTTGGGCTGGAATTATGGGTTCGTTTTTTTGTTGTTTTGTAGGTAACAGGATGATTTTTCTGTGGTCTATAAAAGTTAGTCGATTAACCTGCAGCACCAATTAATTTTTTTGTGTGTAAATTTAAATTTATTATTAATTCGTTTTATATTTGGTAGGTTTTATTGTTGGTAGTAAGGTTTTTTGGGTTAAATGGGGTTTGTTTTGGATGTTTTTTTGTTTGTTGTGGCTAAAGTGATATAAGGGAAAATTTAGTAGTTTGTTTGTAGGATAGTTTGAGGTTTTAGGTGATGGGCGTTGTTAAAGATTGGGGGTTACTGTGTGAGTTTCAGTTGCCTAAATTGGATTTAATGTTTAAACGATTTATTAGTGAAATGTATATGTTAGTTGTTAATGGGATGTTAGGTTTAGGTTTGTTTGATGTTTCAAGGTTAAGTGTTGTTATTAGTGAGTATTTAGAATGTATTGGTGAGTAAGTATGAGTATGCAAAAAAAAGTTAGTCGAGTCATTGCTGACTATAATCTTGATGATGTACATATAGGTGTTTTAGGTAGTCATTCTGCGCTTGAAATAGCTGCAGGTGCTAAACAGGAAGGTTTTAAAACAGTTGTTGTGTGTCAAAATGGGCGTGAAAAAACATATGCCCACTACTATCGTAACCTTTTTGATAAAATTATTTTTCTTGAACATTTTCAAGATATAACTAATTCTGAAACAGTTAAAAAGTTAGTAGAGTTTAACACTGTTTTTGTACCTAACCGTTCTTTTAGTGTTTATGCCGGTTATGAAGCAATTGAACAGAAATTTGTTGTTCCTTTAATGGGTAACAGGTATTTGTTACGAGCAGAAGAACGTACTGCTTCAAAAAATCAGTTGTGGCTGCTAAAAGAAGCGGGTATAGAGTTACCGCGTAGTATAAAGTCTCCTAAAGAGATAGATTGTCCAGTTATAATTAAAGTTCCTGAAAAAAACCGGGCGATTGAGCGTGCTTTTTTTTATGCTTCAAATTTTGAAGAATACAAAAAAGAAGCAGAAAAACGGTTAACAGCTGGTATAATCACTCAAGATGCGTTAGATCAAGCGGTTATTGAAGAGTACGTGATTGGTGCAAAATTTAATGCAAACTATTTTTATTCGCCTTTAAATGATGAAATTGATCTTTTAGGTTTTGATAGGCGTATCCAAACTGATCTTGACGGTATTTTAGATATGCCAGCTCAAGAGCAGTTAGAACTAAATATTCCCACCCAAAATATTGAAATTGGTCACCAAGGTGCAACAATGCGTGAGAGTCAATTGGAGAAAATTTTTGAAGCAGCAGAAAAATTTGTTTCCATATGTTACAAGCAATATCCTCCAGGTATGATTGGTTTGTTTGCTCTACAAGGTGCAATTACCAAAGATTTAACGTTTCGCGTGTTTGATGTAAGTCCTCGTGTTCCAGGATGTCCATGTGTTGAACCTACTTCGCCTTACATGAAATATAAATATGGAACACAAGTAGGACCGGGTAAACGTGTAGCCATGGAAATTAAACGGGCTATACGTAAAAATCGGTTAACAGATGTGGTTACATGATAGAGTCAAAAGACATACAAAACATTCTTAGCAAGTATGACCAGTCAAAACTTGCAGTATGTACCTTAGGTTCTCATTCATCCCTTAACATTTTTAAAGGCGCAAAAGAAGAAGGACTAAAAACAGTCTGCATCTGTAGAGAAAAAGATGCTATCATGTATCAAAAATATCCTGTTGTAGATAAACTAATTATTGTTAATGATTTTGCTGAACTTTTAAATGAAAAATTACAAGAACAACTGCGAAATCTTAATGCTGTTCTTATTCCACATGGCTCTTTTACTGCATATTTAAGTACAGAACAACTTACCAACAACCTTAAAGTACCTATAATGGGAAACCGTAAACTTTTACATTGGGAAACAAACCGCAAAACCCAAGAAGAATGGTTACGTCAAGCAGGCTTAAGACTGCCTGCAACTTTCAAATCACCCGACGATATTGACCGCCTAGTCATAGCAAAACTTCAAGGTGCAAAAGGAGGCAAAGGCTACTTTCTAACTAACACGCCTAAAAGTTTTTATAAAAAAGCAACTGAAATGCTTAACCGCGGCTTAATCACTAAACAAGACATAGAAACAGTACACTTACAAGAATACATTCTTGGCGTAAACGTGTACCCAAGTTATTTTAGCAGCATTTTAAACAACGACGTAGAATTACTTGCCATGGATCGCCGATACGAAACAACCACAGACTCTATCGGAAAAATTCCTGCAACAGAACAACTTGAAATTAACATAACCCCTACATATACAGTGGTAGGTAATTTTCCAATAGTTCTTCGAGAATCTTTACTACCAGAAATCATACGCATGGGTGAAAATGTACATAAAAAAGCCGCTGAACTCGCACCACCAGGCATCACTGGCCCCTTCTGTCTTGAAACCATAATCACAGACGACCTTAAAATCTATACCTTCGAAATCTCAGCACGCATAGTAGCAGGCACAAACGTTGGCATTGGCACATCACCCTACGCCTATCTACGATACGGCGAAAACATGTACATGGGAAAACGTATAGCCTTAGAATTGGGAAACGCAATAAAACAAAAACAATTACAAACAATAGTCACCTAACAACCAAAGATACATTTAAATATTAAAAAAGTTATGTTTCACACGCTGAGCCCTCGCTCACAACGAAATTGCCAATGGCTTACAACAACATTAACAGACAAAATCTGAATGCTTGCTTAAACCATGGCAATTTTAATTCTCACACACAAACAAAACATTTTCCACACACACAACATTAAACACACATTTGCAATAACGCCTCAAAACAAACCCTAGACCGCATCTTTTTATAAAAACGCAACAACTCCACAATTTCACACCTACTTCTATCACCCAAAACTTCCCACACCAACCTTGACACAAAACTATTCCCAACAAAAAGATACTGACAAACAGAAGTAACATTTGCAACTCTACGCTGAACACTAGCAGACTCAAAATCCACAATAAACAATTTCCCAACATTATCCACAAGCAAATGACGCGGAGCATTACTCAATTCACCATGATCCAAACCAGCCTCATCAAGACGCCAACACTGCTCCAAAACATCCCGCACCACCCTTTGAAAAACAACCTTTTCCCTATACTTACCCATCCAATCTACCAAAAAATCACCAACAACCAATTCAGAAAGCAAAAAATTTTTTGAAACAGCCACAAACCTTGGACCAACCCCAACCGCATTAGCTTTCTGCAACATCTCAGCCTCATGAAAAAAATCATCCCTACCACCATCAAGCCTACGCATTTTCAACGCCAACCGCTCCCCCCCAACATACGCAACAACAACAACACCCACATAACCCTTACCCAACACAGACACATTCGCAGCCAAACCACTCCCCACAAACTCTACAGCATCAACACCTAACTCTTTTAACTCCAAAATCCTATTCACCACTTCTAACGACTCAGCACGCGGATAACAAAGAACCGACGCATACGGCTCCTTAACCAAATTTTCAACAGACACCCTAACAGACGCACTCACTTTTTTTCCTCTCATACAACACAATAAAAAGACACTATACTATTAAATTTTAAATAAGCATCCTTACCTAAAATGTTCACAGGTTTATTTAATGCCACGATTTAAACAAGTAACACAAATCCAAGAGTTAATGAATGATAAAAAAGCAATACGTAACGTTGGAATAATTGCCCATATTGACCATGGTAAAACAACTTTAGCAGATTCACTACTATCTGGTGCAGGTATGCTTGCTTCATCGATGGCTGGAACTGCACGAGTACTTGACTATTTAGAAGAAGAACAAAAACGAAAAATCACCATCAAAACCGCCAGTATCAGTCTTCTCTATAAAACTCTCAATAGCAACTATATTATTAATTTGGTTGATACACCAGGGCATGTTGATTTTACAGGTAAAGTTACTCGGGCTCTTAGGGTTATTGATGGAGTTGTTGTTGTGGTTGATGCTGTAGAAGGGATTATGGCTCAGACAGAAATTGTTACACGACAAGCTCTTAAGGAACGTGTGTGCCCTGTATTGTTTATTAATAAAGTAGATCGTTTAATTACAGAATTACAACTTGATGCAGAACAAATTCAAAAAAAACTTGGACACATTATTGACAGTTTTAATGTTCTCATTGAAGTTTATGGTGAAACCATATACAAAAAACAGTGGAAAATAAGTCCTCAAAAAGGTAATGTAGCATTTGGAGCAGCCCTACATGGTTGGGGATTTACCGTAAATATTGCTAAACAAAAAGAGATAAAATTCCAAGACATAATTACCAGCTATCAACAACAGCAAGGTGTTGAGAAACTCAAACAGGTAATACCTGTGCATAAATCAATTTTTGAGATGATAATAAACAATCTTCCTAACCCATGTGAGGCTCAAGCTTATCGTATTAAACCCTTCCAGGATACACAATTAAACTCTGTAAAATGTGATTTAACTAAATGCCAAGATGATGCTCCCACAGTTATGTACATTACTAATGTAGTAGCCTTTGGTGTGGGTTGTATTGTGTCTGGAAGAGTTTTTTCAGGAAAAATTCGCAAAGGAGAAAAAGTCTATTTAGTTAATGTTTCAACTGAAGTTGAAGTGGGTAAGGTATGTCTTGACATGGGTTTTTTCCATGAAGAAGTCTTTGAAGTGTCTGCGGGTAATTTAGCAGTTGTGACTTTGCCTTTAATGGTTAAAGTGGGTGAAATACTTGTTGATTTAAGCTATAAAAAAATTCAGTTGCCTTTTGAAAGTATTAGTTATGTTTCTGAGCCTGTTGTAACGGTTGCTGTTGAGCCTAAAGATCCTAAACAGGTTGCAGAGTTGTTGTTTTTGTTGGAAAAGATGGCGTCTGAGGATCCGAATTTACATGTAACGGTTCATGAAAAGACTGGGGAGTACTTGTTAAGTGGTATGGGTGAATTGCATTTAGAGCTTGCAGTAAATCAGTTGAAGCGTGATTTTAGTTTAGAAGTTCTAGTTTCTTTACCAAGGGTTGTTTATATGGAAAGTGTTACCCAGCAAGGTAGTGTTGTTTGTGTGAAAAACCAAAATGGCCAAAATAGTTTTAGTGTTCAAGTTGAACCTGAACAAAAAGATTTGAGAAAGATGTTTAATGAAGTAAATAATTTTTTGTGTTTTGATGGAAATAATAATAATTTGTTTGTAGATGTTAGTGAAAAATCTAAATGTTTATCGGATATTGTGTTGAGAGCGTTAATTTGTGGGTTTGAGTATGCCTGCAAAGCTGGGCCTCTTTGTGGTGAACCTGTACGCTGTGTAAAGGTAAAGTTGGTTGATTTATCGCTTGATTTGAATCAAGAGGATTCTTATGAGGTTATGTGTAGTGTGGGTAAGGCTGTTTTTGCGTCTTTTTTGTCAGCTAAACCTGTTTTGCTTGAACCAGTTTTTGCTGTTACTATTTCTGTTTCTTCTGTTTATGCAGGTGAATGTTCAAGAATTTTATCTATACATCGAGGTAGTGTTAAGAGTTTTAAACAAAACGGTTTATTAACAGTTATTAAAGGTTTCATGCCTGTTGCTGAAAGTTTTAGTTTTTCTAAAGAATTACGCTCTGCAACTTCAGGACATGCCATTTGGCAATCAGTTTTTGATCATTGGGAAAAACTTTCTAAAAAACTTGCACCTCAAACAATAGTTGAATTGCGTAAACGTAAAGGTTTAGACGAAAATATACCTACACCAGACAAGTTCATGGAGTAAACTTGTATGAAATTAAAATTAGATATAACATTTAATCTAGATTACTCATTAGGCTGCGGACAAGTGTTTCGTTTCAAAAAACAACAAGATTGGTGGTATGGACTTTTTTGTGACAAAATTTTTAAAATCCGCCAAACAAACAATTATTTAGAATACGAAGGAGCAGATACCACATTTGTTAAAACTTTTTTTAACTTAAATGACGATTTACCAAAAATAACACAACACATTAACAAAGATCCCTATATTGGAGCAGCTATAAAACAGTTTGAAGGACTACGACTTGTAAACCAAGACCCCTGGGAATGTTTAATCAGCTACATTTGCGCCACCAACAAAAACATTGCAGCTATTGAAAAAACACTTTTTAAACTGTCTCAAAAATATGGCGAAAAACGTTACTTTACTAACAAAAATTTTTGGCTATTCCCATCAACAGA
This sequence comes from Candidatus Bathycorpusculum grumuli, assembly GCA_009776805.1. Lineage (GTDB taxonomy): Archaea > Thermoproteota > Bathyarchaeia > Bathyarchaeales > Bathycorpusculaceae > Bathycorpusculum > Bathycorpusculum grumuli. The sequence goes on from WRNB01000049.1 coordinate 9,336, forward strand.
AAAATTAGCTCAAGCAAGTATACAAGATCTAAAGACATGCGGATTAGGGTATAGGGCAAAATATGTACAAGCAACAGCGAAACAAATCTTAGATAAACAAATAAAATTAGAAGAGTTAAAAATGCTACCATATACTGAAGCAAAAAAGCGTCTTTTAGAGTTTTCAGGTGTAGGATTAAAAGTTGCAGATTGTGTACTTTTATTCTCATTACAAAAAACAGAGGCGTTTCCTGTGGATGTATGGATTAAACGCATACTACTTAATCATTACACAAAACATTTACCACACAATTTAGTAAAACACCTAAAGTGCCAAGATTCATTAAGTAATGGAGAATATGAGAAACTTGGCTTATTTGGGCGAGAATATTTTGGCAACTATGCAGGCTACGCACAAGAATACCTCTACCACTATGAAAGAAACAAAAACAATACAACAAACATGTAACCTAACCCAATTTTTATGTAATGAACTAGGGCAATTTTTTTGTCATCACATAAGCGTCTTCACCATCAGAATAATAACCATTAATTGTTTTACTAATTTCAAAACCTAATTTTTTATAAAGCGCAATAGCAGGCTCATTTGTCACTCTAACTTCAAGAAAAGCCTGTTTAGCCCTATAATACTGCATACCTTCAAGTGATTTATTTATAACTGCCTGAGCTATACCTCGACGCCTCACCTGAGGCATAACTGCAATAGAAACCACATGACCCTTACGCACCAACCCACCAAGACCCATACTAGACAAACCCATTTCAATACGACACATAATATATCCAAGAAGTTTACCATCATCTTCTGCAACAATAAACGTTTCTGGAAACCTCTGATGCAAATCAATAAAGAAAAAGTCAGTATAATTTTCAGGTAAGCACACACGATTTGTTTGCATTACCGCTTGTAAATCGTTTGGAACAAACTTTCGCAAATTATATTGTAATTCCATTCTGTCGCCTTCACACAATTGCTGACCAAGTGAACCGTACACTTTGTTTTAATGTTTACCCTAATTGATGTCAGACTTTATGGGATTTAAGTTTTTGCCTCCTCTGGCGACTTGTACGTGGATAATGTATAACATCCAGCAGACACAACCCACACTCTAGAATTAGAACCAGCAATCTTATAAGCTTCAGCTAACGCATCATTCACCGCCCGAGCAGATTTCAACCTAAACACATCAGAAACATAATAATCAGGCAACGAAGACACCAAAATAACCTGATGATTCTGAAGAACCTTTAACAAAAAATACGCCCTATGACCACCCATAACAAAATTACGTTTAAGCTCCTTCTCAAAACTCTTCAAATCACCCAAACGAACCATCCAATCATAAAACACTTGATTCCCATACCCCCTAACACAATCAGCAACAAGAACAATCACACCCCCCCTCTTAACAACATCCAACACATTATCCAAAGCACTACAAGCCTGATACAAATCACCATCCACCAAATAACCCCCAGCACTCACAACCACAATATCCGCCCGCCGATCAACCACAACTCTACACATCTCATCCACCAACTTTACAGCCTCCAAAAACGCCGCCTCCAAATCACCCGCAAACGCACGCACAATCTCACCCTGACTATTCACAACAAGATTAACAATAAAATTCACCCCCGCCAAACGCGCAACCTCAGTCATATCCTTATGAACAGGATTACCATCCAAAACACCCGCAACAGCACCACCATTAAGCATCATAACACCATTACTACGAACAGTCTCCACACCACAAACCCCAAACACACCCTGCCTACCCCCACTATAACCCGCATAAGAATGCACATTCACAAAACCCAACAAAATCCTAACATCAGCCTCAACAAAAACACGATTAAGAAAAACCCTAGTTCCAAAAGACTTAGTAGCACCAACATAAACAAGATCCCCCGCCATAACATCATGACCAACCACTCTAACACGTTTCAAAACAGCCTCACCAAAAAACCGCATAAAATCATCAGACCCAACCACACCACACAAATCACAACCAACAATAACAGTTACACACTCATCTTTTACACCCACAACATTCAACTCATCAAGTACAGATAAAATCATCAACTCAACATAACTTTTGTCAACAACATTATCAACTATAATAACAATCTTACTTTCAGGTTTAACACTTTCACTTAACCGTCTAGTTCCTATAGGTTCTTTAATAGCTCGCTCAATTTCTATTCTAGGTTCAGCTACACCAATTTTTTGAACTGGATCAATCAAACCAAGTGAATTACGTGTCTGCACTCGAACACAAACAGTTGTTTTCCCACAGGGAAGCCAAACATCCGTCATAACAATCACACATAGTACTATACTATCAATGTTTACAACAAACAACTATTAAGCCTTATCAGAAACAGACCACAAAAAAATACTCTCCAAAAAGAATACATCAACAACATGATTAAACCATAAAAACATATTTGTGTAAAAACATAATGAGAACAGTTAATTTTTTGTTCCTTTATGAAAATATGTAAAAAATGTTTAAAATAAAAAAAAGAAAAAAGGGTTTGTTTTGTTTTGGTTGTTTACTTCTTTTTGAGGAGAATCAACAAACCAAAGATGATAACAACTGCAATAATTGCAATTGCTGCGCCTGCAATATACCATCCATACGGTGGGGTTGGTTCTGGTGGTAACACTTCTGGAGCTGCTAATACAGCCATTTCGCTTTTTGCCGATGAACCATAGTATGCGCCTGAACCACCAAAGTATGCATAGATATTCCATGTACCAGTAGCATCTTCAGGTACCGCCCAAGTTATTGCATATCTGCCACTGTCGTCACTTGTTGTTGTACCGATATTAATTTCTTCGCCTGTAGTTGATTTTGCAAAGACTGTTACATCAACACCTACTGTTTCTTTTGGTCTTTCAAAGTGTTTGTAGACGTGTAACATCCATTCACTCATGCTCTCATCAGAAACCGCTGGAACACCCTTAGAGAACCTAAATTGAACATTACTCTGTTGTGTACCAGGAGAAATATCCATAACAGTTCCGCTAATCAAGACTGTATTGCCTGCCGTAGCCACAGCATCAGATGATGCAACAGTCATCTCAATTGGACCTTTACCAACTGCATAAACCTGTGAATCATATGAATCTATCGTAGCAATGATACTATCACCGATGATTGCGCGACCACCCCAAGCTAATTGACGGAAAGCACCATCAATTTTCCAAACAGGATTACCAGTTTCTATATCTATGGCAAAGAATGGTGCACCTCTTGGTAGAGGAACTTGTGAAGAGTGTACCTGATAACCACAGTAGATTTTACCGTCTGATACAAAACATGGAACTATCCACCAATTTTCTCTGTGGTAAGACTCCATATATTCGTCTTTATTCTCGTACGTCCAATCTATGGCACCAGTTGTAGCATTATAACAATATAATATACCACTACCACTGCCTTCAATGAGTTTACCGTCGACAATGACTTTTTCTGGGGATGAGTTAGATGTAGCTCCACCCCATGAGTCTGCAAACATTTGTGGTTCAGATTCCCATAGTAGCCTACCTGTTTCTAAACTAAAGACATGATTTACTCTGTCTTCTTTTGTCCAGAAAACACCGATATATGGATCTTTAGAAAACGCAGCCCAGCCTGATTGTGTGTCAGTACCTGTAGCAGTAATTGAAGTGAAACTTGCCCAATCGCCAGTTGCTGCCGTAAATCGTTGATCAAACAGTCTGTACCCAAAGTTTTCAGAATCAAGACTAACTGCTGTAAGTGTCACACCTGCTCGCGAAACATTACCAAATATAGCACGATCTTCTGGGAAGACATGTATAGGAGTGCCCAAGTTTCTTGGCAACAAGATTTCAAATTGGACACCACGTATTCCGCGATTACTACCAGTAGTTACATTTTGAGCCGCGTCATACGAGTTAGGATTACCATATGTATTCACTTGAGAACCCCAAGCATCAGATCCACCAGAACTACCGTCAGTAGTACGTGTTACAGCTAATGTACTGTTCCATTGTCGTAAATATGAACCAGTTGCATTTGTCAGAATTGTATATTGTAACATTTCGCCACTTGGACCATAATAAACTGTAGAGGTTGGCATGTTAGTTAAAGTGAATATGTGATTACCAGATAATGGATCAAGTGCCCACCAAGTAGTACCAGAAGCACCATTCTGTATCCAGAGATATGACCATGCACCACGGTTGTTTTCGCTAAAGAATGACATTATTTGTCCACGCGTAAGTCGTGCATTAGTACCAAATTGAGTGAGATCTTTTGTCCAAAGGTCTTTACCTGTGTGCAAGTCAATTGCTCTAATAGTCTGATTTCTCGCATTATTACCAGAACTGTAAATTGGAGCCACGTTATAATATAAAATACCTGATAAGATAATGGCACCATAGAATTTACCTTCATAAGCATCACCATGCTGATAAGAGATACTACCTAATTCACCTGTAGCCAAACCACCCAAATATTGGTCATCTGGCGTAGACCATAAAATGTGCGCCGTTTCAGGTGCATCATTATATGGAGCATATAAATTAGTATTGCGTGGTTTTTGCACTAACCAACTACCCATAATAGTGTACCATTCTCGTAGTTGTGAATCAACTGGACGAGTCCAATACTCTGTAGGCAGACTATGCCCAGGATGATCTGGTTTCCAGTAACCCTCAACAATTTCCAAAGTTATAACGTCACTTTCACTTGGAAGATAACGCCTATACTCAGTATTATACCTGTAATCCTCACCATTATAAAATGCCTGTAACGTATAGTTCCCTGGTGCCATAAAAGACATTTTTGTACCAACAGTACCAGTAGACCAAGTCTTGGACGTAGTGTTTGTAACTTTACCGTCAGGATCAGTAACCGATAAAGTAATGTTCCAACCATCATTAACATTGTATAGATAGTCGACCAAACCACGGTTTATTAGAACTGGTTGACCAACACCTGCAGGATTTGGAAGCGCATCAACGAACGGAAAAGTAGTCATTTCACGCGGATTAGTTGCTGTGTATTGTGCATTTGCGTTAGGCACTGCTATTAGCGATATAGTGAATGTCAGCATCATCATTATTGCAAATATTGTAGTTATATTTTTAAAATTTTTCATTTCATTTTTCTCCATTTATAATCTATAAACATCAACTATCACTCTAATAAATATAACATAATTCTTCTGAATTTATTTTTATCAATAATAATATTACCACATATTTTTTTAAAATAAAAAACATAAATATTTTTTTCTGCTTCAAATTAAAAATTTACTTTATTACAACACAGCCATACATTTGTAGTGCACCAGTTAAAACAATCTGTTTTTAGTCCACAATCCATGTAACAACATGATCAATGTTTTACTATATGTATCCACCCACGAGAAACGCGTGAAAAAATATACACAACCAAACACCAACCAATAAACATAAAAAACCAAAAAAACACAAAAAAAGAGACAAGACCCACCAGACTGTCTGAAAACTATCTAAAGTTATGAGACTAAAATTAGAAACTAACTTATTTGAAATATTTTAACAATAAAAATATAGAAATATTTCCAAAACATGAATTTTTCAGAACCATTTACAACTGTAAAAATTCTGTAACATAGTTTTCAGACAGTCTCTCCCAATAAATAAAACATACATATGAGGATTCAAAATCAACTCTTCACCATGGATGAAACACACAAACAACACCAAGAACAATCCATACTTATCCTTAATCATCTACTGCAGGGCATTATTACCTGCATCCATAAACATCTTAAACAGACTTTGATCTACCTCAAACAATGCACATAGTTCTTCAGACATAGTAAAAACCATATGTCGATGAGGCACAACATAGAGTTTACAAGTTAGTTCATATGCATTTTCATCTACTTTATGTTACTGTTGGATACAAAAATTACTTGAGACATTTATTCCTTAAAATATATGCCCGACATTATTGTATAAAAAAATAAAAAAGTATGTTTTTTGGGTTTTAATTACTGTTTACTTCTTTTTATAGATAATTAACAGAGTACAGATGATAACTACTGCGATAATTGCGATTGCTGCACCTGCAATATACCACCCATAAGGCGGAACCGGCTCTGGCAACACAACCTCTGGTGCCGCTGAAACCGCCATCGACGTTTGC
>WRNB01000050.1 GCA_009776805.1 Candidatus Bathycorpusculum grumuli
CTATTTGTTATTCTAAGTCTTTGGAGATGCATGAGATTTTGTTTGGTTTGCTTATAAATGTGTTAGAATTTGGAAATAAACTAATTTGACGCATGACCTTTGGTCAGAGTATATGTGTTTTTTGTTATTTGTTGTTTGTAGTGTTTTAGGTTTGTTGTCATTAGGGTCTTTTTGTTGTTAGTTGTGTTGAGGGGTGTTTTGTATTTTTTCTTTTTGTGAATCTGGTTTTGGTTTCGGCTCAGTCGATGGTGTTTTGGTTTAAATTTGTGATGGTTGTGTGGGTGAGTTTTTTTCTTGTTTTAAATAGGTTTTGTTTTGTCGTGGTGGTTTTTTATTTGTTTTGTTTTATTTGTTTTTGTTTTTGTTTTGTTTGTTTTGTTGGTGTGTTATTTTTTTAAAGTTCAAAAAGATAGTCTGATGATATTGACTTAGCAGGTTATAGTTGTATGTTGTCTAATGTGAGTTATTTGTGTATGCAAAAATTGGGTGCTAAATGGTGGATTAAATCTGCTCTTTATCGAAAATCGGGTGTCAAATTTGTTTTAACAAAAGATTTTTAAATAACATTTTGCTCGGTTTATTGTGTATAAATGTAAGTGGTGAAAAGGCAAGTAAAAAAAGTGACATGGTTTGTTAAGTGTTACTGTTTTATTTGATATGAAATAAAGGTGTGTGTTAAAAATGAACTATCTAGAATATGGTACAATGTCCTGTAGTACAACGTATGATGGTGACATGTTTTATGTCAACAATTTGATAATGAATAATACTTCTTCAGCTGTAGCAAGTGTGTTTTTAAATGAATCATACACAAAAGCAAAGATAGCTAAAAATTTAATGACTGTAAACTTTATGACGGCATACCATAACTATGGTTATTGCACCTTACAATTATTTTATCAAATACCTGTCAAATCATCATCACTCATACTTTATGTTGGTCTAATTAATTTTTTAACAAACATCATTATAGCAATCAATTTTAATTATCAAAAACGAAACAAAATAACTATGGGGAAAATAAAATGAAGTCAACTAAATTTTTTGCGTTATTTTTGCTATTATTATTTATAAGTAGCTTATTTGTGTCAACATTTAGTTTTGCGTTTGCAGCAGAATTAGTTGAAAATACTTGGAGTTCAAAAACGCCGATGCAACAAGCTAGAGGAGGTTTAGGTGTTATTACTGTTAACAACAAAATTTACGCTATCGGTGGCAAAACAGCTAACGGAGAAATCATAGGAACAAATGAACAATATGATCCTCAAAGTGACACTTGGACTACATTAAAACCTATGCCCACGTATAGAGCCTACTTTGCAATTGCTGCATTTGAAGGAAAAATTTATTGCATAGGCGGTTTTACTAAATCTGGTGTTTGTTCTGTAAATGAAGTTTATGATGTAGCTTCTGGTAATTGGCAAGATATGGCTTGTTTGCCTGTTAAAGGTGGAAATTTGCAGGGTGGTGTTGTGGGTGGAAAAATTTTTGTGTTGGATGGGTGTGACTTGTTTGTGTATGATCCAGTTGATGATGTGTGGTTGCAGAAAAGTGGTATATTTTTTAATTCTTTGGTTGGTTCGAATTTTGTTGCTGCTACTGTTGTGGATGATCGAATAGTGGTTGTTGGTAATTTTAGTTTTGTTTCTTCGCGTTCTGAGTTGAGGGTTGTGATTTATGATCCTGTTGGGGATGTGTGGTGTGAGGGTGCGAAGCCTAGTTTTGGTGCTGTTAGTGGTGTTGTTGGGGCGACGTCTGGTTGTTTTGCGTCTAAAATGGTTTATTTTATGGGGACAACGACTGAGGTTGTGCAGTATCCTGGTTTTTCTGTGTCTTATGTGGATATACGGCCAATTGGTTGGGCTTATGATCCTGTTGGGGATGTTTGGGTTGTAGCTAGTGTGTCTTCGAATAGGGTTGATTTTGGTGTGGCTGTTGTTGATGATGTTTTGTATGTAATTGGTGGGTATAGTGTAGTGATGAAAGAAACTGTAATTACGACAAGTAGGGAGGATTATGTGGGTGATGGGACTTGGCGTACTCATGTTGTGTCTGAACAGCATGATGTGTCGTGTCCTGTTATTGGTGATGCTGTTGTTTTGAATTTGCAGTATGTGCCTGTGGGGTATGATTTTGTTGTGGTTTCTGTGTCGCCTGTTGTTTCTTTGGAGCCTTATGGTTCGTCTGGGTCTTCTTTTAATGGGGTTGTGATAGGTTTGTTGGGGTTGATTGTAGGAGTTGTTATTGGTGGTGTAGTGTTTTATTTTAAAAGGCGGGGGTAGGGAATGTGGTGTTGTGTGAATAGGGTTATTTGTTTTTTGTTTATTTTTTTTGTTTTGTTTGGTTTTGGTTTTTGATTTGTTGGGTTGGTGTTAGGGTTGGTGGTGTTTGTTTTCTGCTATGAGGTATGTTTCTGTGATTTTGGTGATTTGTACGTTTAATGTTTTGCCGAGTAGGTTTTGTTTGCTTTTTATGACAATGGGTTTGTATGCGAAATTGCGTCCAATCCATGTGTCGTTGATTTTGCCTTTTTCGTCAATAAGTATTTTTCCTTTCCAGTTTTTCCATTCTAGGTTTTTTTCAAATGATAATTGTTTGGCGAGTTTTGCTGCAGTGCTGCTTCTATGTTTGATTTCTTCTGGTGGTATTTTGTTTTCTGTCATGTTTGCTGCTAATGTTTTAGGGCGTGCAAAGAATTTGGATACGTTAGTGATGTCAGGTTTGATTTCTTTGAGTATTTGTAGGGTGTTTTCAAATGCTTGTTTGGTTTCTCCTGGGAATCCTACAATGATGTCGGTTGCTATTGTTAAGTTTGGGAATGTGGTTTTGAATGTTGTAAGTAATTTTTTGTATTCGTTGGTTGTGTATTGTCTGTGCATTTTTTTGAGTATTTGGTCATCGCCGCTTTGAATGGGTAAATGTAGGAATTTGAAGATTTTTGGGTTTTTGTAGGCGTTGATGAGTTCTGGTTGTATGTCTTGTATCATGTTGGGTGTCATCATGCCTATTCTGGTTTTAAAGTGGCCTTCTGTTTTTCCAATTGTGTGGAGGAGTTCTGCAAGGTTGGTTCCGATGTCTCGTCCGTATGCGGCGGTGTCTTGGGATGTAATCCAAAATTCTTTTGTGTTTGTTGTTGTTAGGTCGTTTTTTAGGCGTTGGGTTATTTCGGGTATGGTGTAGCTTTGTAGTTTTCCTCGTGCTATTACGACGGCGCAGTATGTGCATGAGCCTAGGCAACCTAGGTTGATTGGTAGGATGCTGATGATGGGGTTTGTGTTGATTTTGGGTAGGGTTATTGGTGGTTTTTTTGTGGGTTGTAGGTTTATGCTTTTTTTGTTGTTTGTTATTTGGGTGATTATTTTTGTTATTTGTTCTCCTATTGATGGGCCGGCTATGGCGTTGACTTGTGTTTCGCGGTTGAGGCGTTCTAGGTTTATTTTTGGTAGGCATCCTATTATTATGGTTTTTTTTGTTTTTGGGGTTTGTTTTATGGCGTTTATTATGCGGTTTTCTGTTGGGCCTTTTACGGCGCAGGTGTTGAAAATTATGATGTCTGCGTCGTGTTCTGTGGTGATTTGGTGTCCGTTTGTTGTTAGGATGCCTGTTATGGTTTCGGTATCTGCTGTGTTTGCTGTGCAGCCGTAGGTTTTTATTGCGATTTTCATGTTTGTCACATAGTGTTTGTTGTGTAGTGTTGATTCATTAAGTAATAAAAACTTGAGGGTTGTGTGTTGTTGTTTTTAACATGTATTTGTTTTTCTGTTTATTTTGCTTTATATAGTCTGGAACCAACATGTTATATACATATTAACTGCATAACATGCGCATGTATATATTTGCGACCCAACAAATACCCTATACAACAAGGGAGCAAAGAGCAAATGAAACTAATTACCCTATACCTACCTGAAACATATATTAAAGCTTTAGACCAACTTGTCGACGAACGCTTCTACCCCAACCGCGCAGAAGCAATCCGCGTCGCAATCCGAGACATGATAAGCACCGAAGTTTGGAGGCGAAACAGCGTTGACTAAACACACCGAAACAATAAAATGCCCAACAGACGAAAACCAAAACATCACAAAAATCAACTACACACCCCAACACATCAACAACACCCCAAACATATACAACCCAAACAACATAAACCTCAACACAGACGAAATTCTCATCCAACCAAAAACCCACCCAACAAAAATAACCCCAAAAACACAACTCGAAAAAATAACCCACCACCTATACAACCTAGAAAACCACCACAAAACAGAAAAAACCCTAAACATAGAATTAAACCTCTACCAAATGGAAGAACCATAACACCAACCATCAAAAACAACAATTATATCCAACTACCCCCACCCACTACATATGAACCAAATCATAACACAAATCCGCAACGAACTAAAAACCAACACCAACCAACAAACCAAAAACCAAACAAAACATTTTTTCAAAGAAACCATAACCTGTTACGGCGTTAAAACCTCTACAGTAACAAAAATCAGCTCCACATACTACCAACACATCAAAACATCACCAAAAGAAACCATTTTTAAACTCTGCGAAGAACTATTCCAATCCAATATTATGGAGGAAGCCTTTATTGCTGCAAACTGGCTACCAAAAATTGCCGACCAATTCCAACGGGAAGACCTAACAATTTTTGAACACTGGCTTAATCGCTACATTGACAATTGGGCAAAATGTGACACTTTTTGCAATCATACAATAGGTGATTTCATGATGAAATTTCCAGATTGCGTTGAAACATTATTTACTTGGGCTGTATCAAGTAACCGTTGGGTTAGACGTGCAGCAGCAGTATCTTTGATTGTTCCAGCAAAGAAAGGTTTGTTTTTACATGAAACCTTTAAAATTTGTGATTTACTTTTAACAGATTGTGATGATTTAGTACAGAAGGGTTATGGTTGGCTACTTAAAGCTGAAACAGAAAAACATCCTTTGGAGGTGTTGATGTATGTTGTACAGAATAAAGCGGTTATGCCTCGAACTGCGTTGCGGTATGCAATTGAAAAGTTAACCAAGGAGCAGAAAGCTTTGGCTATGAAAAAAGTTTGATTGATTGGTTATGTTTTTTGTGATATTTGTTTTTTTAGAGTTTTCACGTATGGTGGTATTGTTGTTTTTTGTATTTTTGTTTATCGTCAACGTTTTTGGTTATTAAATCTTGTTTTTTATGTTTTTTGCTTTGTCTTTTACGGCCTGATGTGGTAAAATTTACAAATCTATCTAAAAGTGGAAACTATTTTTTTTATTGATGTATTAAAAATTGTTTATTAACTATGTATATGTTATATTTATGAATATACAATACATGTTCTTATTATTTGTTTAAACTAAAATAAACATTTATTTTTATTATGTCTAATTAAACAAACACCAATTATTAATATTGTTTTTATTGTATATTGGTGTTTGATATATGGATAGTTCTCTGCAGACTTAGAGATGTATTTATAAAGTTTCTTTTCCATAAATAACAACGGTGAAAAACAGAAAAGAGGCCAAATATATGTCACATATAAAAACATCTATCCGCATACAAAACGTTGTTGCTTCAGTAACATTAAACCAAAAAGTTGACCTCAACTCTGTTGTAAAAAGCTTCCCAAACGTAAATTATAACCCAAAAAAATTCCCCGGACTAGCCTTCCGCCTAAAACGACCCAAAACAACAACCCTAATTTTCAACACCGGAAAAATGGTCTGCACAGGAGCAAAATCCGAAAAAGAAGCACGCCGAGCAGTACTAAATGTAATAAAAGAACTAAAAAAAAGCGGCATAATAATCATAAGCAAACCTGACACCCAAATCCAAAACATCGTTGCCTCCGCAATAATAGGCGGCATGGCCGACCTCGAAAAAATAGCCTACACAATAGAACACACCATGTACGAACCCGAACAATTCCCAGGCCTAATATACCGCATGGAAAACCCCAAAGTAGTCATCTTACTATTCGCCAGCGGCAAACTAGTCTGCACAGGCGCAAAAAAAGAAGAAGACATCCACACAGCAGTCGAAAAAATACACAACATACTCAAAGAAACAGACTTTATCATATACGAATAAACCCAACAAAAAAAATAAACCAAACAAAAAACTAAAAAACAACAACCCAACTTAACAAAAAAACAAAACAAAAACAAACAAAACTCTACATTACACACAAAACAACACTTAAAATACTAAACCACACAAACACACCCCATTTACATACCACCACCATTTACAGATTGCTGCTTTTTCGATACTTGATAAATCTTATTCACCTCAGGAATCAAACACCCAGTATAAGGCAACCCCTTCCTCACAAGCTCCTGAAAAACTCTCTGACTACCCACAAGATTAGTATGATACGGCACAACCAAATGAGGCTTTGTCAAACGAGCAATCTCAAACCCACTCTCCGGCGAAGCCCCAATAGTTATACCAACACTACAAAACACCACATCAAACTTTTCCTCAAGCCCCAACTTTGCCAACTCTGGAAACGGCAAACTATCCGCAGTATGATAAACCTTCACCCCATCCTCACTTGTAATAATATAAGTATTAGGATACCTTGCATTATGACTACACTTAGCAGCCTTAACAGAAACTCCACCAACCATAATCTGCTCACCAACACGCAACACCCGCAACCTATCAACCGGCAAATGAGGCTTCAAAACAAAAGCCGACGCAGGATCAGCAACAACCAAACAACCAGTAACCCTCTGCACCTCACTAACAAGCCTCGAATCCAAATGATCATAATGCTCATGCGTAAGCAAAACAACATCAACATTCCTCAAAAACTTTAATTTTACATCCACAGGATCTATCGCAAAAGTCTTAGACGGCGTTTTCAACAAAACACCAGAATACTGATTAAACCACGCAAAAAGTATAGCATTTTTCTCAGGAATTTTTTGTATAGACATAATCTTATTTACTCCTCAACAAATATAACAACAAGCTTTCTAAAAACAATTACCCAATACCCTGCGCTATTACACTATTAATATGTCTGAAATTTCTAACTCAATAACCAAAAATAGTTTGAACTATTAACAATACATTTGAAATATGTTAGAGTCTATTTTCAATAAGTTTTTAACTATCCGTATATAGTTTTTATTGAGATTAACTATTTGGTATATATGGTGATTTGACTAATAAGAAATTGGAATTAATTTCGCCAATATTTGCACGCGTAAAAAGGCAGACGCTTACAAAAACGCAACAAACGCAAACTAATAAACGCAAGTAAGATACTAAACAAAACAGGATGTCAATGGCGTATGCTGCCAAAAGAATGCCAAACTACAAAACAGTATGCTCATTCTACAACCATGTCATATAAAGTGATCTAACAAAATATGTAATCTAACATCATTTATTAAAGTTGAAAAAATTTTTGTGACAATAATTCAATTTTTTTCCACAAAAATTTAAATTATTTTTTTAAAAAAAAGATTAAGCTGTTAGACTAGGTCTTTGTTGCAGTGTAACAGTGATGACTGTGTTTACATTATTGCGCATCACAGTTATGCTTATATTTTGACCCGGCATAGTATTTTCTTCAAGATAACTTGCCAAGTCATCATTGTTTTTGATTTTAACACCGTTTAGAGCTATAATGATGTCGCCTTCTTGCAATTTACCTTCTGACGGACCACCTTTTAATACTGTTGCTATTCTCCACCCATAAGTAACACTTGACCCGATTTGTTGAGCAGCATTATAATTTATGTCATTGCCATTTACACCTATATATGAGTGCCCCGTATAGGTACCGGTTGTTATTAATGCGCCAATTTCTCTAAGTATTGTGTTTGATGGAATTGCAAAAGCTAAACCTTGTGAATCTAAAACAATTGCAGTTGATATGCCAATTACTTGTCCTGCTGCGTTAAGCATTGGGCCACCAGAGTTGCCAGGGTTAATTGGGGTATTAGTTTGGATCACGTTTGCTATTGAGAAACGGTTTATGGAATCTTCAACTATTGTTCGACCAAGTGCACTAATTACTCCTGTGGTTAGAGATCCAACAAGTCCGTAAGGGTTTCCAATAGCTATTACGGGTTCACCTACACGTAGTGTGGATGAACCGGCAATTTGCAACGGTTTAAATTCTGTTGTTGCCGCATTTACAGATAGTACGGCTAAGTCAGAGTAAGGGTCATAACCCAAAACAGTTGCAGGATATCCATTACCGTTTTGGAAAGTTACACTTAATGTATTGGTTCCTTGCACTACGTGATTGTTAGTTATTACAACGTTTTGTCCTTTATATGAGTAAACAAAACCTGAGCCCTGAACAGATCCACTGCTAGTTGTTCCTTGAATTAAAACAACTGAATCTTTAATATTTGCATAAATTTCTGCGAGTGATGCGTCATTTTGATAAATTGTAATGTCTTGGTGTGTAACATTTTGCGATCCTTCTAATGCTGAAATTTGTGCTTGAAGTTCATTAATTTGATTTTGTAATTCAGAATTATTAACACTATTGTTGGTGGATACAAAAAATATTGCAAGTCCACCAACAAGTAAACCTGAAACAAAAATTAAGATAGCAAAACTAGACCACATTTTACCATGTTCATTAACGAGAGACATAACGCATAACCTTTGAAAAACAAGTAAAAAGAAAAGGAAATAAACATTCCTATTACAGCACATCAATATCATCTAAAAAATATATGTCGTTCGATATTGGTTTACACTATTAGAGGTCGATTATCTTTAACTTTGCAGTTTTTTGGTAATCTATTCTTTTTTTAGTATTTTTTATCTCCTTTTAATTTAGTTGAAACGTGAAAATAACTTTGAATCACGTCATAATTAAGCACAAACCTCTATGTATGTATGTTGCTGATATTGGTGATGTGTGTTGTAAATGTTTTTGTGTGTTTGTGGTGGATTTTAAGGTTGTTTTTTGATTTATAGTTAGGTTTATTTGATTTTTAAAAAGTTGAGAAGGGTATATTGCCAAAAAGTGAAGAGTTATGGGTTAACGTCAAATAAATAGCGGGATGTTTTCATGGAAGTAACACAATATTTTCAAAATTTTTAAACTGTTTAATAATATAAACTAATGTGAGCAATACATCATCTTTATTCAGACCTTAACTTTTATACCTGACCAAAACTTTAATTCATATAAAATAACTGATGTTAAACAATTATTGAGGCCAAATAGTTGACTAGCGTACAATCAATGTTATCTAAAGAACTGTCTAACCCAGAAGTTACAAAAACTATTGGTATAATTTCAGATACACATATTCCATCAAGGGCATTGGCGCTCCCAAAAGAAGTATTTACCATTTTTAAAGACGTTGACTATATAATCCATGCAGGTGATCTTGTCGAATTAACGGTAATTGACGAATTAGAACAAATCGCGCCAGTTCTTGCAGTATATGGTAACATGGACACGCCTGAAACAAAAAATAGTCTGCAAAGCATAAATTCATTAAAAATTCTAGACCGAAAAATAGGTGTAATACACAACCCTGATATTTTAAACGGAATGGATAAAATGCGTGATTTGACGAAAACAAACGCGTTTAACGTGTTAATCTATGGTCACACACACAATGCAAACATTAAATGGGAAGAAAAAACTCTTTATATAAATCCTGGAAGTCCAACTAGTCCCTCATCGCTACTAAACAAACCTTCTGTTGCAACACTAAAAATTACAAAAGACACAATTATTCCAGAAATTTTATATGTTTAATGAATAATCTTGAAATGCATTAAAAATTTAGTATTCGTAGATTTTATGTTATCTACTTTTTCACTTTAATTCACCCCTCCCCTCTGTTGTAATGTCGTTTAAACAGACACTTTATAAGAAAAACTTTGATCATGTCTTTTTTGAGGTATTGCTTATGGAACATAATGTGGAACAATGTAAAAATCCTTGGGAAAATGCGTGTAATAATGAACAAATTAAACTTTACATCCAATTTAATGGTGAAATAATTCCAATCTGTGAGTGTTGTTGGAAAAAAATTGCAGATCAAAATATTGAATGGTGATTAGTATGAAGTCTTTTACACTATGTAAAGCAAAAAAATGTGTGGGACAAAATGTCAATCTACACTTAAAAGATGGTGCAGTAATAATAAATGTTCAATTAAAAATCGTCAAAAAATCAAATTTCGGAAAAACAAATCTACTTGAGTATGTATCGTATAAAAATAGGTGCCGCAAACAAATTCCTCTAAAACATATTATGTATGCAAAAAAACTTGATAAAAATATTATATGTACTTGAAATTAGGTGTGTATTTAGCTCTCAGCAAAAATACATTTTTAAACGGTTCGTTTTCCGTTAAAAATTATTTTTTTGTAGTTTTTGTTTAACAAATAGTAACATATACACATGTTTATGCTTGTATAACCACCACGAATCAAATACATATGAAATTAGTAATTCTGTAATTCTAAATTTGCAAGTTTGTTAAACAACAGTTAGTGACGCATTGTAACAAACGGTTACATGGTGAAAATATAAGCTAAAATAATTAACACTTTGTTTAGTGATAACATATAAAAAATAACCTTTCTAATTAGACAGTGCAATCAAACTTGTTTTTATGATACTGAAAAATGTAATACAAAAAACCATTCAATGTCACGATCACTTGTCACTACTCATTTCCTTTTAGGTTTACTGTTCAAAATTTAAGTGCCCATGTTAGGAAGGTTTGTAGTGTAATAGTTTTTGCGAAGGACAAGTAGATAGAAAATGGATAACGTGTAAGAATTATGTGCTATAAAGAAACATCAAAACGGCAGTTGCAAAAATGGTTTGTATCTTTTCATACGTGAAAGTTCTCTAAAATTTAATTAGGGTTGTTAACGGAATTAATAAAATTTGGCAGTAAACTCTAAAATAGTTTTATGTGAATTTATGAGGTATGCGCTGTTCATGTTGTGGTGTTTGTTGTACTGAAACGGAGATGTTGCTTTCAAAAGAGGATATCCAGCGGATAGCGAAAAAGGGGTTTAATAAAAAATATTTTATAAAAATTGATAAATATGGGTATGCTCAGCTTAGAAATCGTAATGGTTACTGTGTTTTTTATGATTTAGATGCTCGATTGTGTAGTATTTATTCTGATAGACCGTTTGGATGCCGTGTTTATCCTGTGATTTTGGATGAAGATGTGGGTATAGTGGTTGATGTTATTTGTTCGGAGAGGAATTCTGTTACTTTTAAGGAGAAAAGTGAAAAAGGTCAAGTGGTGCTTAAGTTGCTTAGGGTTATAGATGAGGAAGCAAAATGTAGATGTAAAAACCGTTTTTTGTGATAGAACTATTGTTGTTGTAGTTTAAATTATTGGTTGTGTATTCTAATTGGCTAGTTTTTTGTGTTGAGAGTTTTCATCTATAGGTGATAAAGTTGTTTTTTATAGTTTTGTTGTTTTTAATGTTTCTTTTTAGGTGACAATTTTTGTATTTTATTATTGTTTTTCGTGAACTTGTTTTTTGTTTTGTCAAATATTGCTTTGACCACATTATAAATAAGTGTTGGTTGTATTCTATAATTGTAGGATATGACCATGAACAAAAAATACACAGTTAAATTAACAAAAGATGAACGCACAACAATTTTCATAACCATAAATGACGAAAAAACTCCTAAAACCATCAGAAACCGCTGCAACATACTACTACTCGCAGACACCTCCACAGGAAAACCCCTAACCCAAAAAGAAATCACCACCAAATACCAAATCTCAGACATATGCGTCTACAAAACCATCAAAAACTACCACCAACACGGATTAGAATACACCCTACGACGCAGAACCCACAAAACCCCACCAAGAAAACCAATAGTCAACGGCGAAGATGAAGCAAGAATAGTCGCCCTAGCCTGTAGCAAACCACCAAAAGGCTATGCACGTTGGTCTCTACGACTACTCACAAAAAACATAATTGAACTACAAATCATGCCCGCCATAGGCCGCGAGACTGTACGAAAAACTTTAAAAAAACAAAATATAAACCTCACCTAAAAAAACAATGGTGCATACCACCAAAATACAATGGTGAATTCGTAGCCTGTATGGAAGATGTTCTTGAAATCTATGCACTGCCTTATGATTCAGAGGTTCCTTTGATTTGTATGGATGAGAAGCCCTTCTATTTCGTAGTAGATGAGGTAGAACCGATTGATATGTCGGTTAATCATCCAAAGTTGGAGGATTATTCGTATAAGTGTGTGGGTTCTTGTAGTGTTTTTATGTTTGTTGAGCCTCTTAGGGGTTGGAGGCATGTGGAGGCGCAGGGGCGTCGTACTAAGCTTGATTGGGCGCATCAGATTGAGCGGTTGCTTTTAGAGTTTTATCCTAAGGCTTTGAAGGTGCGTCTTGTTATGGATAATTTGAATACTCATGGGTTGGGTTCTTTGTATGAGGCTTTTTCTGCTGATAAGGCGCGTAGTTTGGCTAGGCGACTTGAGCTTCATTATACTCCTAAGCATGGTAGTTGGCTTAATGTTGCTGAGTGTGAGTTGAGTGCTTTGAGTAGGCAGTGTTTGGATAGGCGGATTCCAAATATTGAAACTCTTAATGGGCAGTTGGTTGCTTGGGAGAAGGATCGTAATGGTGATGTTAAGCAGATAAATTGGCACTTTACTACAAAGCAAGCGAGAGGAAAATTAAAACATTTATACCCTAACTTATAATGTGGTCAAAGCAATATGTTATTTAAGCCTAAGTTTGATTGTAGGTTGTTTTTGTTGAGTAGTTTTTGATAGTGGTTTTTGTATTTTGTTGTGGTTTTTTATGTATTGTATTTTGGTGTGTGTTAGTTTGTGTGGTTTTTTGTTGTGTGGTGTGTTTGTGTTGGTTGTTTATGGGTTATTTGTTGTTTTGTATGTTTTTTTGTTGGGTTTGATGTGTTTGTTTGTGTTTTTTTGTGTTAGGGTTTTTGTTTATTTTTTGTGTTTTTACGTGTTTTGAACGCTATTAACTATAGTTGGATTAAAAAGTTTGAATTAGTGTTGTGGGTTAAGCAAGTTTTATTTTAGCGTTTAATGTGGTATTGTTCTATTGTGTCTTTAGCTTTTTCTCGGCGATTTCTGTGTGCTTCTAGGAATTTATTTAGTTTTTCGGTTATGTCTTTTTTGCATTCACCGCAAAGTATTTCGCCTGTACTGCATTTGTATTCGCGTTCTTTTAGTTTAGTGGTGTCCTCTTCAAAAATGTAGTAGTAGTATTGGAATATGCTGCATATTGTTGGTGTTGCTCCAGTTTTACGTTGTTCAGCTGCTGTGGGTTTACCGCCTGTGAATGCGCTCCAAATTTTCTTTTTAACTTCGTTTGGTTGATCTATAGTAAATATGCTGGTTTCTGGCATAGAGGCACTCATTTTTCCTCCCGTGCCTAGTCCTGGTAGGAAACGGCAGTGAATTTGGGCTGGTTTGTAGTAGCCGAGTTTTTGTGCTACATCTCTGGTTATTCTCCAGTATGGGTCTTGATCTATGGCTGCGGGGATAAGGGCTGGTACGTTTTCGCCTGTGAGTTTTTTATGTATAAAACATGGGGCTGCTTGGAGTGCAGGCCAATATACCCAACCTATATTGGTGCTGTCTTGGAAACCAAAACTGCTACGAGCAGTGCTGTAGGTTATACGTTTGGCTACTTCAAGGGTTATGTCATATAGCAAATCTATGTCTTTGGTGTTGTAGATGATGAAGGTATCTTCTGGTTTGAATCCAAGTGCAATTAAATCTAGTGCGTTTTCATATGACCATTTACTTGTTTCTTTTAAATCTCTGTCGTTATTAATGAGGTATTTTTCGTCATCTGTTATTTGGAAGTATAGGCGGGTTTTGAATTTTTGTTGCATATGTAATGTGAAAATCCATGGAATAAGGTGTCCAATGTGAACTGGTCCTGATGGGCCTCTACCGGTGTATAGGACAAATTTTGTTCCATTAGCGTAAAGTTTTAACACTGTATCTAGGTCACGGTGGCTGAAGAAAATTTGACGTTCTAACTGTAAATGAAGTTTGTCGGTGTGTGATTCTATGCATTTAAGAAGTTGTGGTGTTAAAGGTTGAGTGCCAAAATCTTTTATGAGTTTATCATAATCTACTTTTCCTTTTACTTCCCAAGGGGTAACAACCATTTCGTTATTGTTATCGTTTGTGTCAAGTGAAGCCATCTTGTATCACCAGTTTATGGGAAGAAGATTATTTTGAGATATATGCTTTTGCTGTTATCTGTTAATTAATTAAGTGGTCGTCGCATTATACCACCTGTGATTCTTTTATATTTATAGTCTTTGTGTTCGATCCATTCAGTAAATGATACTTCACGTGTTATGCGTAAAATATCTGATGGCAATTCGGTATAGTTGGTGTATGAACAGAATTCATATGGAATAGGTACATCTTCTTTGTGTTTAGGTTTTGGTATGCGAGTTTCCCAGACATTTTTTTCGTTGTTTGATTGTGTGATTTCGTCTGTTGTCATAGGTGATGTTGCTACTACGTATCCTTCTTGTGGACTGTAGGCTTTACCTTCAATTAGCAGTTTTCGTAGTATTTTTTGATCTTCAATATCTTTGATTTTGGTTAGTTTTGATATCTGTTTTAGAACGGCTAATTCGGAGTTGCTCATGGATTTTCACAGTATGATTTTTATGGACTTTGTTATTATTAAGTGCCTTGTATTGTGTAGCGTTTTTTTATGTATGTAGAAATACGCGTAGTACGTTATAGCGTCTAAATGTTTATGGTATTGTTTGTTTTGTTGTTATTTATTGGAAATGATGTTATATTAGGCAAATATGTCTGTATTAAATTTAGTTAAGATGAAAAAGATTAACTGGAAAAATTTAGTGCAAAAAGAACCATAGTGTGAAACTAGTCAACTTTGAAAATTTTTTCTCGCCATAGATGAAGCAGAAAAAAAGAAACCGAAAATACAAATTACAAAACATGTCGGAGTAGTTATCAAGTCATCAATAACGTAAAAAACGCTTTTTTAGTCATTGATCAGTAGTTCCGAAAGTACAATTTGCTGAGCAAACACAACACAACTTTTCCCACCAAAACAACACAAAAAACAACCCACACACACCACAAACAACAAAAACAAAACAAACCCACCCAAAAAAACAAACAACA
>WRNB01000051.1 GCA_009776805.1 Candidatus Bathycorpusculum grumuli
CCAATCACACAACACCAACAAACACAAACACACACCCCACCAACAAACAACCCTACTACTCCCAACACCACCTACCCAACAATAATTATACACACTACAACGTTCCATAATTTCCCGACACGTATACCAACTATCCCAATGAATAACTAACTACTTAACTAAAGGTTCATGTTCGTCAATTATTTCGCAGGATAATTGGATTTTAGTTTTAAATGGAATGTTTTTTTGGTCACATTTCTTTTTACTACCATACAATTTTATGTTACCGGAGATTTTTATTTGGTCATTGCGGTAAACACTTGTTACGTAGTCATGACTTAGAATATTACCCATAGTTGAAGAGTGGTTGTAGCAAGCCATTTTTGGTGTTTGTGCTGTATTTTCGACATACTGTGTCATCTATTGATCGGTGTTCTGTGTTTGGTGTTAATTGGGGGGTTTGTGGTTGTTTGATGGCTTCTTGTAGGAGTAGTTGTTTTGCTTGTTGTGGTGGGTTTTTGGTGGTTTGTTTTGGGTTTGTGGGGAAGTGGTTTTGGGTGTTTTGGTTTTTTGGTTTATGAAGAGTTTGTTTAGGTTGGTTGTGTCGTGTTCTTTTTTGTTTGCGGTTATTATGGTTAGTTTTGTTTTGTAGAAGTTGTTGTGTTGGGGTTTGGTTGGGTGTTTTTTGGAGTATGATAGTGTGTTTTTGAGTTTGTGGGTATGTTTGATGATTTTGAACATGTGTTTTTGTATGTTTTATTGGGGAAGTAAGCTTTGACATGGTTTAATGGAAAAACGCAAAGTTTCAGTTAGTATTTTTGTTGTCAACCATTTTGACATATAACCTAATTTTTGTACAAAAACGCGACACAAATAAGTTTTAAAGGCAGATACGTTATTTTATTTGATGTGTTATTATGGTGTTTAAGCAGTTTGTTTTACCGTTTGGAATAAAATCGGAAAATCGAAAAGAGCCATTTAGTGTTGAGGCAGAGTCTGCAGCTGTTTTTGCTCTTTCTGTAATAGAACGTAAAAGTGGAGGGTTAATGGGTAAACAGGAGAAAATTGCTTATGTTTCGAAGGTAGGTTATCCGCTTTGGTTTGTTGTTAGAAATGGTTTTACATATGTTTTTGATGGTTTAAATTTGTCTAGTTATGTTTGGACTTATTTTGGGGCTTCTCAGTTAGAGTTTAAAGTTGAGGATTTTGAGGGAAAATTTAGGGTTCGTGAGGAATATGTTAAATTTTTGGTAGAGTTTGAGAAAAATTTTTTGCAGGCACGAAATAGTAAAGAGGTGGTTTGTGGGGGTTTAATTGTTGATGATGGGTTGTTGGGTGAGTTGAATAGGTATTGTAGGGAGGCAGTTGAGGTTTATGATCAGTCTGTAGGTTTGGTTTTGCCTGTTTTAAAGGAAAAAGATGTGATAAAGACTCTTGATGAGGTAGAAGTGTTGCAATTGGAGTTTGTGGAAAAAACTGAGATGCTTAAACAGTTGATGCGGTTGGTTTCTAAAACTACAGTGGGGTATTTTGAGGGGTTTGGTTTTGAGTTAAAGGCTGTTTTTGAAGAGGTTGAAGCGAAAATTAGGGCTCAGAAAGAGGTGATTAATCCTAAAATTGAAAAGTTAACTCGTGATTATAAAAAGCAGGTTGAGCGTTTGGAGAGAAGTGTAGGGAAAGAGAAATTGTTGCTTGAGAAAGAAAAGGTGCGTATAGTGAGAGCTGTTAAATCTGTAGAGAGTAATGTTGAGCGGTTTAGTAAGCAGGTAAAGTTTCATGCGCAGAGGGGTAATAGGCGGTCTGAGGATAATTTTAAAAAGAAGTTGAAGGTAGAGAAGCAAAAGTTGGATGAACTTCAGAAGCGGCAGAAGAGAGTTGAAAAGCAGGTTGAGGTGTTGGTTGGGCAGAAGTTAAAGGGGTTGTCTGAGTTGAAGGTTGTGTTTGATAGGGAAGTAGAGGTTGAGCGGCAGCCTATTGCTGTTTTAGAGGTTTTTCGTGATGAGAGACAAGCGTTTTTTGATAGGGAGCGGGTTAGGCTTGAGTTGTTAACTCGGTCGGTGTTGGATGGGTTGGGTCAGCTTGTTGGTGAGCGGGAGGAGTTTTTAGTGAGTATGGGTGGGTTAGGGTTTAAGGCGGATTTTGAGTTGAAGAGTGATGTTGCTGTTGTGTATGTTCCTTTTTATATTGTGGCTTTTAGTAAAGTGGATTTGTTGGATAGGCGGTTTTTTGTTTTTTCGCCGTCTTTGGTTTATAGTTTGGGTTTTTCGTCTAAGGTTAAGGGGGTGTTGGGTATGGCGAAGATTAGGAGTTTGTTTGTTGAACGGTTTAGGGGTGTTTCGTCTTTGGGTGAGAGGTTGCGGTTGGAAGTTTCTTTGGGTAGTGTTTTGGGGTTAGAGGTTGTTGGGGTGGCGCAGGGGAGTAGTCTTTTAGATAGGAAGGTGTTGCTTAGGGATGGTTTGTTTTTGCTTAAGGAGGAAGGTTGGTTTTCAGAATCAGAGTTTGAGGCTAATGTTTTAGAGTTGTAGTGTGTTGTTTTTTGTGTTTTTTTGTAAGATTTTTATTGTTTTTTTATAGAATAGGAAGTTTGATGCCTTACCCAATTAGAGCAGGTACCCAAACCCCCTTTCTCAGAACCGCACGAACCAGTTTCCCGGTATGCTAGCTCGCCAGCAAACCCCCAAAACAAACAAAAAAAATTTGTTTTAACATTGATAACCTTGTTTGGACTATTTACATTACACAAATCCTCACAAAATATCAACAGAGCCGCCTGTCACCCTTCACCACGTAATGGAGTTTCTCCACCTCAAACTACTATAGTGACTGTGAAACCCACTGAAAACAACAACTGCTACTGCTACGATATTTATTGTTGTCCTAGATTGCATCATCTTTTGTTCTCCTTACTGTTTTTGTTGCTTTTTGTTTTCAGATTGGGTTTCTCCGTTTAGCAGAGATAACACATATTGGAGTGGTTTAGGCCTCCACTTTAGCTCTTTAACGTGCTTCTCGCACGTTGGAACCACCCGATGACTACAACCACCCCCAACAATAGTGGTTGTAGGGTAGTTCGTGCACGCATCAATGCAGTCTTTGATCCCATGGGATCCCGCGCACCCCAACAATTAGGGCTAAGAGCTTGGAATTTTTGCAGTTTAGCCATAGCCATGCCACACAATAGCCTTGCACCTCGAGTTCATACACTAATTTCGAGCACAGATGCTTTTCGCAATGCTATAGTCCCCTTTTGCCTTTCGGCTCTGGGTAATACGATGACCACCTAAATGTTTCATCAATCTAGGACCGCTTCCGGCGATGTCAACTCAACCTCTTACGGACGCACGTGTTGTTTGTTTTATGAGTTTTGTGTTTGTTTGTTTTTGGTGGGTTGTGGGTTTGGTTAATTTGTTGTTGTTTGGGTGTTTGGTGTGGATAGTTTTTTATGTTATTGTGTGTTGGTTTGTGTTTGAGGTTTAATTTGATGAGGTATAGTGGTGTAACTGCGACGGCGATTATTTTTTGTCCGGGGAATAAGATTTTGCTTATTAAGCGTAATACTTTGCCGTTTAGGGGTTTTTGGGCGTTGCCTGGTGGTAAGTTGGAGGTAGGTGAGATAGTTGAGCATACTTGTGTTAGGGAGGTTAAGGAGGAGGTGGGTGTTGATGTGAAGATTGTTTGTAGAATTGGGGAGTATCATGAGTTTGGTGATAGGGAGGGGGTTGTTTATGATTATTATCCGTCGTGTTTTGTGGTTATGGTTGTTGGTGGGCAGGTTGTTAGGCAGGAGAGTGAGGTTCAGGAGGTTGGGTTGTTTGGTCTTGATGATTTGCCGTGTCCGCTTGCGTTTGAGCATGATAAAATGATAAGTGATTTTAGAAGGATGTTTAATTTGTAAATTTTTTTTGATTTTATTTTTTGTTTGGTTTGAAAGTTTGTTTTGTGTGGTAATAATCTTTAATTAGTTTATAGGCATTAGGGTTGTTGGAGAGTATTATGCCAAAAGCGTATGTCTTGTTAAATGTAGAGGCTAGTTCTGAAGATCAGGTTTTAAATCAGTTAAAGGAGATAAGTATTGTTAAGGAGGCTTATGTTTCTTATGGGGTTTATGATTTGATTGTAAAGGTTCATGCTGATACTATGGAAGAGATGAAGGAGACTATTTCTCATAAAATTCGTAATATTAAGCAGATTAGGTCTACTTTAACGTTGATTGTTGTTGAAGGATAATTTTCTTATCTTTTTTTGTTTTTGTTTTTCGTTATGTTTATAGTTAGCTGTTGTGTATTGTTGTTTGATGTGTCTTGGCTGCAGATGTTGTTAGGGTAAAGAAACCAAAGCTTCCTAAGAAGAAAGTTTTGAAAAAGGTTTTAAAAAAGAAGTAGTGTTGTTTGGAGACAAAAAAAAGTTTTCAGGTTACTAGCTGTGCTAGTATCTGTTTACTTTGAGTTTGATAGGTATTTTAGGTTGAATGGTTTTAGGACTAGTCCTGATTTTAGGTCTGAGAGGAATGTTTGGCTTTCGCATATCCAGTCAGATAGTTCGCAGTCGTGTGTGCGTATGTATTCTGCGTAGTCTGGATAGTTTTTGTGTAGTGAAATGCATACTGCATCCCAGCCCATGCCTCGTCCGTCTAAGAAGAGGATTACGTTTGGTTGGTTGAGGCTCCATTCTTTGAGTTTTTTGATTGCTTCGTCTCTTTCTGCGCCTGCTTTTTGTTTTAGTTTGCTTTTTATGTATGTGAAAGCTGCAATTTCATAACCGATGTGTCCAAATTTTGGAATTACTGTGTAGCCTTCTATAAAGTGTTCTTCGAGCATTGCGCGTCTTCTTGTTACTGTTGGTTGAGATACGCCTAATGCTTTGGCTAGTTGTCTGTCGCTTCTATGCGAGTCTTTCATTAACTCTGAAAGGAGTTTGTAATCTATTGGTTTTAAGTCTTTTATAGGAATCACCTTGTTACTTTTATGCACTTTTTATTATACTATATAAATATATTTGTTTTATTTTGAAGAAAACATGATGTTCTATAGAAAATAGCAACAAAGACAGTTGATCAAGTTTTTTTGAGTGTATTAAAAGAAAACACAACACGTATGTTAACTCAATACACAATACACACGTTAAAGTTAAAAACAAACACAACCCCAACAAACAAAACAAACAACTAACGCCGACCCCAAAACCGCAAAAACAACTTCACCACCTCATACCACAACACCGACCCAGCACCAAGACCCAAAACAACCAAAAACTGCCCAACAGAAAGCGGAGCCAACCTCAAAAAACCATTCAAAGGAGAATACAAAATAACAAACACCCCCAACACAGTAAAAACACACACCAACCACATAACCCAATCCCTACACAACCGCCTAACCGACGAAACAACATCACAAACATCAGAACTATTAACAAAAACCAAAAACAAACTAGCAAACAAAACAACAACCAACCCCATAGAACGCGCCACAGCCACACCACCATAAACAAAAACACCATCCTCCACAAGCATAAAATAATAAACACCAAAAGACACCACAAATATCACCAACCCCTGAACAACACTCTTCACCAACAACCCAACACCCAACAACCTATCACCCACACCACGCGGCTTACGATCCATAACACCCACCTCAGCAGGCTGCCGCTCCAACACAACAGAACACGTCGGATCAATAACCAACTCCAACAAAACAATATGCACAGGAAACAACATCAAACCAACAGCACCAATACCAAACAAAGGAGCAAACAACGCAGTTAACGCAATAGGAATATGAACCGTAAAAACATACCCCACAGCCTTACGAATATTATCAAAAATCCGACGACCATCCCTCACCGTATCCACAACAGTAGAAAAATTATCATCCAACAAAACCAAATCAGCCGCCTCACGAGACACCTCACTACCACGCTTACCCATAGCAATACCAACATCAGCATACTTCAACGCCGACGCATCATTAACACCATCACCAGTCATAGCAACAACCTCACCATTATCTTTAAACGCCTTAACAATACGCATCTTATGCTCAGGCATAACACGCGCAAAAATACTAACCCCCCTAACACTCTCACACAACTCAACATCAGACATCACCTCAATCATATCACCCGTAATCACAGAACCACAATTCTCAATACCAACCTTCTCCGCAACAGCAACAGCAGTCACACCACTATCACCAGTAATCATAACAACCCGTATACCAGCCCGGCTACAAACAGCTATATCACCCCTAACCGACTCCCTAGGCGGATCAACCAACCCAACCAACCCACAAAACACCAAAGAACAATCAACAAGACTCTTAGGCACATCAACACCACTACCCAAACGCGCAAAAGCCACAGCAATAACACGCAAACCCTCACTACTCATACCATAAACCTTACTCTCAACCAAAGAACGCTCACAATCAGACAACAAACAAAGAGAAAGAACCCTCTCAGGAGAACCCTTAACAGCCACAACAACCTCCCCATCATGCCGCCAAACATGACCCATCATCTTCAACTCATTAGTAAAAGCATACTCACAAATCAACTCACCACCAAAAATATGAGACCTATCAACACCCATACTTTCACAATAAACAAGCATAGCCTTCTCCATAGGATCATAAGCATTTACTTCACACGCAAGACCCATAACCTCAAACAAAACTTTCTCATCACCACCCATCACCCAAGTCTCCGACACAGTCATCTGATTCAAAGTAATAGTCCCAGTCTTATCCACACACAACACAGACACCGCACCAAGAGACTCAACAGCAGACAACCTACGCACAAGCGACTGCTTCTTTGCCAACCGCCAAGCACCCATAGAAAGAAAAACCGTTAAAATAACAGGAAACTCTTCAGGTATCATAGACATAGCAATCGTAATACCTGAAAGCAAACTTTCAATAAACCTATCTTGCAAAACATGATCAGGAAGATTAAACCAAGTTACAGTACACACCAAAGCAAACAAAACCGCAGCAATACCAGCACACAACTTTACAATACTACCAGTCTGCCTCTGCAAAAGCGTACTACCCTTAGGAGCCTCAACCACATTAACCCCAATCTTACCATACTCAGTAGCCGACCCAATTTTATCAACACACACAACAGCTGAACCCTGCACCACAAGCGTCCCAGCATAACAATAATCCTTACGCCAATAACCAACAACACCAACAAAATCCTCAGCTGAAACCTTCCAAACACCTTCAGCCTCACCTGTTAAAGAAGACTCATCAACACACAAATCATTACAATTAACAATAAAACCATCAGCAGGAATTTTCACACCCTCATAAATCAACATAACATCACCCGGAACAAGATCAACACTTGCAATTTGCATCTCTTGCCCACCACGTATAACTTTAATACGAGGAGCCGACAAATCCTTCAAAGCATTTAAAGTCTTATCAGTTTTCCATTCCTGAACAACATCAATACCAATAATACCTATAACAAAAACAAGCATTATCGCACCATCAAGCGGCTCACCAAACACAAAATAAATAACAGCAGCAACAATCAACAACAAAAACATTGGCTCACAAATAATATGCAATATCTTTTTAACAAAACTTTCCTTTTTTTGTAAAGAAAGCTCATTTTTACCGTACTTCAACTGCAGTGCCTTAACTTCACTAACAGTTAAACCATCAGACACGCATTTACAGTTTGACACAAAGGTCTACCGCCAAATTATCTTTAACACACTCTATGGTACATGAAATCAATCTGCAAGTAATATTCAATGACAGATAAAAAGACATCTGTAATTACTACTAATCATTGATATATAGCACTACTTTTCGCTATTAAACCACTATGGTTTTTCTACAAAATATGTTATGAATCAGTGTCTTACAAATAAAATTCTGTGCATAATGTACAAATTTTTTGTTTATTTTGGTTTCGCAAAACCGAGTTAAGTGTACTTAAATGCGAACATACTCCATGTTTAATCTTGGTAAACTGTTTTGGGTGTTTGGTAATTTGTTTAGCAAAATTTTTATATCAAACTTAAATAGCTTGTGTGTTTATTCGTAAATTGGAGGCTAAATAAGAGTGCCTGCTATAGAAGTTGGAAGAATATGTGTTAAAGAAGCTGGTCGAGAACAAGGTAAAAAATGTGTTATCGTTGATTTAATGGATAAGAGTTTTATACTTGTTACTGGGCCAAAAAATCTTACTGGAGTTAAAAGGCGAAAAGTAAACTTGGAACATATTTCAGTTCTTGCTGATAAAGTTGAAATTTTACGTGGAGCTTCAGATGAGGAAGTAACTCAAGCCTTAGAGACTGCCTGTAAAATAGAGTTAATGAAAGCCTAAATTTTAAATCTAAACTTTAATTACCTCAACTATTATCTTTTTCTTTACTTAAGGTTGCATTACTATTGCCAAGAACTAGTCCTCCATGGGAAACTAAACGAAAAGTGTTAATAAAGACAGAAGACAGAACTAACCCTAAATTTGGTCATAATCCATCTGAACGACCGGCAGAAGAATACATCAAATACGGAGTTATCAATCTTGACAAACCAGCTGGGCCTACAAGTCATGAGGTTGCGGCGTGGACTAAAAAAATTTTAAAAATAACTTCTATAGGTCATGGTGGAACTTTGGATCCACAGGTAACGGGAGTGTTACCAGTTACTTTAGAAGAGTCTACTAAAATTGTACAGGCTTTGCTTTACGCAGGTAAAGAATATGTTTGTGTTATGAAACTTCACGGTGATACACAAGAAAGTCAGGTTCGACGTGTTTTAGCAGAGTTTGAAGATTTAATTTATCAACGTCCTCCATTACGGTCATCAGTTAAACGTCAGATTCGTACAAGGCGTATTTACTATAACGAATTTATTGAAATGGATGGTCGCCATGTACTGTTTAAAGTAGGTTGCGAAGGAGGAACGTATATTCGCAAACTTTGTTATGATGTCGGCGAAATTTTAGGGGTTGGAGCTCATATGCAAGAACTCAGGCGTGCGCGTGCTGGACCGTTTACAGAAAATAGCACAACTCACGTAACGTTACATGATGTTGCTTACTGGTTTGGTGAATATCAAACAAAGAAGGATCCTGCATTTTTACATCGATTTATTGAACCAATGGAATCAGCACTTGAATTGATCCCAAAGATTACTGTACGAGACTCAGCTGTTGACGCATTATGTCACGGTGCAAGTCTTACTGCACCAGGAGTTGTAACGGTTGAGACAGGAATTCAAAAAGACACATTATTAGCAGTTATGAGTCTTAAAGGCGAAGTTGTTACACTTTCAAAAGCGGTTGAATCTACCGAACAGATTTTAGAACTTGAACATGGTATTATTGCAACACCTGAACGTGTGTTGATGCCAAGAGGTATTTACCCAAAGGTTTGGAAAACCGGTAAAGAAAATGAGTAACAAAAAATCTGGTATCAGTGATCACTATTTTTCTTCTTCACCTCAGTCTGAAGTTAACTATGGGTTAATACGAACAAAGTTTTTTGGTAAAACATTTGAGTTTATAACTGCATCAAGTGTTTTTTCTAAACGTCGTATAGATATAGGTACACAGTTACTTATTAAATCAATGATTCTTCCTGAATCAGGTACAGTATTAGATATTGGATGTGGATATGGTGTGGTTGGTGTTGTTGTGGCAGCATTTAATCCTAAATTACAAGTTTATCTCTCAGATATCAATGAACGTGCAGTTAATATTGCAAAAAAAAATGTTGGGCGTAACAGAGTTTTTAATGCTAAAGTGTTATGTGGTTGTTTGTATGAGCCTGTAAAAGATTTAAAAGTTGATTGTATACTATCTAATCCTCCAGTAAGTGCTGGTATGGAAACAGTAAAAGCAATCATCAAAGATGCTCCGAAAATTATGCGGTCAGGAGCAACATTTGAGATGGTTATACGTTCTAAAATTGGTGTGAAAATATTTCCTGCCTTGTTTGTGGAAACATTTGGTAATTGTGCAATTATTGGGAGAGAAAGTGGGTTTAGGGTGTTGATAGGTAAATATTTTGGTATGGAATGAAAGTGTAGTGTAGGAATTTTTATGTTGTTATTTGGAGAATTATTTTGTGTTTTGGGTTTTTGGAGTGTATAAATTGATGTTGTAGGTGTGGTGTGTGTAGAAGAGTTTGTTTTTGCGTGTTTTTTGTATTATTTTTTTGACTGATTTTTTATAGTTGTGTGTGTAGTTTGGCAGAGGTATTTAAGTTTTTTTTAGTTGTTTTGTTGGGTATTTGGAGAGTTTGATTGTTTGTTTGGGTTTTATGAGTTGGGTTGTTGGGAATGTTGGTGTTTTTGTGACTATTTGAAACTTGGTGTTTTTGCTCAATTTTTTTTTAGTTTGTGTAGAGTTTTTGTTTGTTTTGGTTTTGGCAAAGTTGAGTTGGGATATAGTGCGATTTAAATTTTCTTTTTTTGTTGATTTATAAAAATTTAGTAGGTAGCATTAACTTTATTAAGAGCTTGTTACACCGTGTGTGTTTAGATTGCGTGATATATTTTGCATACATGCATCTTTGATATAAAGTATATCAGAGCACGTGTTTAAGTATGTATCATATGCGTAATTTAAGTGATAATGTATGGTTACCCCACAAACAAAGCGGCGTATTCGTGTTTCTATCATAAGTAAATACTCAGCATGGGTAATAATTCGGGCTGTTGCGCTTATTGCGTTATTTATTATAGTAGTATCGATTTACAGGTTTGGGGGTCTTGAATTTTTGGGTGATGAATCGACCCAGAAATTAGTTTATGATATTATGTTAAGAATAGTTCTTTCTTTTACAGTTTGGTTCTTTTTAGCTTGCTCTAAAAAAATCATCATACCTGCCATCATTATTACAGCTTCGTCAGCACTTGGAAAATTAGTTAATGACACTGCAACAGCGAAAAAAACAAATAAAGCAATAACTCAATATTTAACATACATTGTCTATTGCATATCATTAATAGCGTTGTTTCTCATCTGGACATATCATTTAATTGGCACATGGATATCAGACATCATAGGCAGCGGCCTAGTCATAATGTTAACATTCATCCTAGGTTTATTCTCCTCCAGCGTCCTAGGCAACGTTTTAGGCTACGCCATACTCGGCGGAACCAACGAATTCAAAGTCGGCGACCGCGTACAAATCGGTGACGGCTGCGGCGACGTCATAAAAGTCGGCTTCTTCTTCACCCGCATAAAAACTGTAAAAGACGAAATCATAAGCATCCCCAACCTAACAGTCATGAACAAAGAAATCCACAACTTTAGTGCCCTACAAGACGTCCTACTCTACGTACCAATTTACCTCGGATACGATGTTGACAAAGACATTGTACAAACAACACTCATCGAAGCAGCCCACAAAACCAACGGCGTCATGTCCGCACCAAATAAAGAACCATTCGTCTTACTACGAGAACTAGGACCCTGCACAATAACATATGAACTAAACGTTCACATTAACGAACCCTGCAAAATCGCACAAATAAAAAGCGACCTCATAAGCAACATGCTCACAGAACTCAAAAAAGCAGGCATCGACACCTCACCACCCACCTACATCACTATAAAAAACAAATAAACACCATAACCACCAAAAACACACATTCCAGACTACACAAAAACAAAAACATTTTTGTACCGTCTGGAACAAAATTTTTAAAAAATATAATTATACTTTCAGGTTCCACCCAAAAACACAAAAACAGTCAAAACCAACAAAAAACCTCAAAAACACAATTCACTAACCAAACAACACCAATAAACCAAACCTATCAACCACAAAAATATTAAAAACACACCTAAAAATATAGACATACTCCAAAATAGCTCATTTCCAAACTCCAACACAACAACAAACAAACCAAACAAAACACACACCCTCCAAAAACCCAACTCGGCTGAGCCGAAACCAAAACACATAAAAATTCTACACATTTTGCAAAAAATTTTACCTGTAAGATACTAATGAAAGCCATAGTACACTAGGTGATCTATGAATTGTGGTCCTATTTTGTCGTTTGGGAGTTGTTGTATGTTGTGGCGGTTTCGTTTTATGTGTTGGGCGTAGTCGTGTATTGGTTTATTTATTGACATGTCCTTTGTATGTTCTGGGAATTTAAAAGGTAGAAGCATTTTTTTGGTTTTAGGTGTTGAATTTTGAAGAACAGAATCATATGCATCTGCTTGGTGCAGGGGGTGGAATTGACCTGTTTGTATCTGGAGCCTTTCCTCAAAATCGTGACTGTTTTGATTTTGAGATTTCATATTTTAGTACTAACGGAAGTAAGACAGCTTCTCTAATAAGTATGCTTCCCACAATTTTTAGTAAAGTCGCCGTCGCTCAGGGAAAAGGATTTTAAACTTAAATGGGCAATAAATGAATTGGTTTATAATTGTGGCAACGGACAAACATATTCACAACAAAAATACGCTTATAATCCTGTTGATATTTGTTGGTTTGCTCTCAATGTTTCTTATTACGAGGAACAATATTTCTTGGATAAAACTATTGGCAACTAGTTTACTTGGAGCTGGTGGTGCCGTTTGGTTAGTATCGACTTGTTTGCTTCGGCGTACGATAAAGTTTTGGCGAGCGGTTAAGTACATGATGGTTGTTGTGTCGATTTTTGCTATAAGTTTTTCAGCCTTTGAAGGTTACGTGTTTCGAAATGCTGGTTATCCTCCGACCTTTGATACACCACAATCTGATGGTACCTTTACCTACACAGACAAACTGAACGTATCTTTAAATGAGTTAGTACAAAGCGCAGAAAACACTCTTGCATTCAAGCTTCTCAGGTTGGAACATCCTGGCGAAGTTGGTATTAGGACCATATTGTTATTCGATTATCAAGTTTCGATATCGCTTTCTCTAGGTTCGTCTGCTACTTGTTATTTTAGCGCATTAGTTGGCGATCCTTACCGTGTAGAAGCTGGAACAGGCGATCTTACGCCGTTTCTTAAAGAGTATCCTCGCCAACAAAGAAATGAGGATATTCAACAAATCGACAACTTAGGTCTCCAGTGGTACTATGACCGTGCTATAGAAGCCTACCAAAACGAAACTGGAACAACTCCAGAAATAAATCGACTGGGTACATCTATCAACGTGTTTAACCCTTCAGAGTACAAAGGCCTATACGTAAACATGTTTGGTTCATACATGAATGAAGATGACTATCATGACGTTTTCCATGTTCGTTTTTACCCAAATGGAACAATAGCAGAACTTAACTGTCAAAACGTACCTATAATCATAAACCGTTAAAAACCTCATAATTTCCTAACTCGGCTGAACCAAAACCAAAACCAAAACCATAAATAAAGAAAAAACAAAACACACCACAACACAACCAATAACAAAAAATCCTAAATAACAACAACAAACACAAAACACTACAAACAACAAACAACAAACAACAACACCATACTTCAACCAAAACACCATCACAACCACACCAAAAATATGCTACCCAAAAAAAACGGCAAAACACATAACCACAAAAAACATACACCATTTAACCACCCACATTATACAAAACCACTACAAAACAAAAAACACACAAACACAAAAAAAAATCACCAAAAAACAACACAAAAATAAAACACACCCACCCAAAAAAACACATTTAAAAAAGAAAAACACATAAAAAAAACCCAAAACAAACACAAACACAAAAAAACATAACACACAACTTCTCAACCATACAACCACACCCAACCTACACACCATAACACAACAAACCATCAAAAAAACCACACAACACCACAAAAACGACAAACACCTACATCAACTACTTTTACTTCATAAACAAAACCTTTGACTTATGCTATCTACGAACACCAACATAAGCACCCTTCCAACTACAATTCCACCACAACAACCACAACCACCTCACAAACAAACTATCTAAAACAAAAAATAGACTACAAACAATCAAACAACACCTCTCTATCATAGATAACTGGGAACAAACACAAAGAATTCTAATGATAACCCAGTTGAAATACTACATGCCGCACTTAATTTATGGACACAGAAACTTTGCCCAATACTACACCATTTTGGAGATGTGAAACATCATTAGAGTATTATGCAATGTGAGTTGGCATTGGATGCGGTGTTTTTTCGTCAGAAAGATTTCTCCTCTTTATGATTCAATGGTACGTACTGCAGTTCATGCGGTTAAGTGTGATAATGTGGCCTGCTTTTTTAGGTAAAAAGCTTGATGGTCGCTTTAAGGATGAGTTGGGGAATGATTTTAACACAAGGATATGGGGACGCGTATTAAGCCGTATGGGTCCTGTTGTGATTAAAATGTGTGATAATGCTAGTTTGGTTTTGTGTGTTGAGATTACTGTTAATGATGTTGGTTTTTTTGTTACTTTTGGGAGGTAGAACATAAAGATGGCAGTGTGGAGAAAAAGTTTGCTCGTATGCAAAAAACGATTTATAGTTTGGTGCTTTGCGTGAGTGTATGTGTGGGTCGAATCGGCGTTATTTAGCGTTTGTATCGGAGCTTGTTGATCTAGGTGTTGGTGTTTTGGATGTTGAAGT